>NZ_PSTP01000011.1:0-103873 GCF_002930935.1 Rathayibacter sp. AY1A2
ACTCATACCGTTGTAAAGGCTGGTAGGAGTGGTCAGAGATTGCTTGCGTCCACTTTGTGGTTCCCAGAAGACGGGCACCCCGCATCCTCCTTCGGGAGGTGCGGAACAATTGAATACACGCACGGCGTGTAACCCAGATTTGACCATGTGCCCTCGGGTGCGTGTGTCGCCAGGGTTACGGCGGCCATAGCGAGAGGGAAACGCCCGGTCACATTCCGAACCCGGAAGCTAAGACTCTCAGCGCCGATGGTACTGCAGGGGGGACCCTGTGGGAGAGTAGGACACCGCCGGACACCATTCACGATGGCCACCCAGAAATGGGTGGCCATCGCTGTTTAACCGGTCGGTCTCTGTTCGAGGACGAACAGGAGCGGCCGGAGCGACGATGACCGTCGTCGCCCGACTCCGTAACGAGGAGCAGCGATGTCTCAGCACGACCCGACGCCCTCCCCGGAATCGAGGCCGCTCCAGAACGGCTTCGACCCCGTGGAGGAGCACGTCCTGTCAGACGAGCTCCTCCGGATCGAGCAGACTCCGCTCAACGAGAGGGCAGCCGGATACGTCCAGCTGCAGGAGCAGCTGCGCATCCGTCTCGAGAACGCGGACCGCGACCGATGACCGACGACTCGCGACTCGACTCGGCTCTCGCGGAACGGGGCATCGCCCGGTCCCGCACCCATGCCGCTCGGATGATCGCCGACGGTCTGGTGACGGTGGACGGCGTCCCTGCACTGAAGCCCTCGATCCGCGTCCGCGACGATCAGGACGTCGCGGTCGCCGGCCTCGACCACTACGTCAGCCGGGCCGCCCACAAGCTGCTCGCCGCCCTCGACACCTTCGCGACGGTGCGAGTCGCCGGCCGGAACGCTCTCGACGTCGGGGCGTCGACGGGCGGGTTCTCGCAGGTCCTGCTCGAGCGCGGCGCCGCCTCGGTGATCGCCCTCGACGTCGGGCACGCGCAGCTCGCTCCCCGGATCCGGTCCGACGATCGCGTCCACGTGGTGGAGGGGTTCAATGCGCGGGATCTCACCGCCGCCCGGCTCGCCGAAGCCGCCAGGACCGAGATCGTTCCGGACCTGGTCGTGTCCGACGTGTCCTTCATCTCCCTGCGGATGGTTCTGCCTCCGGTCGCCGCCTCTGTGGATCCGCTCGCTGACTTCGTGGTGCTGGTGAAGCCGCAGTTCGAGGTCGGCCGCTTGGGAGTGCGGGAGGGGATCGTCCGGGATCCGGAGCTGCGTCGCGAGGCCCTCTCGGACGTCCTGTGGTCGGCCTGGGACCTGGGGCTCGGCGTCGTCGGGCTGGCCGAGTCGCCACTCCCGGGGGGCGCTGGGAATCGCGAGTATCTGGCGCACCTCCACCGCGACCGCGGAACGATTCCGACAGAATGGAGGGACGCGGTCACCGCGTTCACCACCGGGTGACGCGAACGTGTCCGCCGCTGTCGACCGACCAGAAGGACACACCCTCGATGCAGTCCCCTCGTGACGAGCGCAACATCCTCGTCGTCGCCCACACCGGACGGACGGACTCCCTCGATGCGGCGGTCCTCGTCGTCGAGCGTCTCCGGAACTCCGGCGCCCACCCCGTCCTCTGCGCCGACGACAAGGGCGACATCGTCGCGGTCGCTCCGGATCTGAGCGACGTCGCCGTGCTCGGGTCCGACGTGCCGCTCGAGTCCATCGAGCTCGTGTTCGTGCTCGGCGGGGACGGGACTATCCTCCGCGCGGCGGAGATCGTCCGGTCCGGGACGGCCCCTCTGCTCGGCGTGAACCTCGGTCACGTCGGGTTCCTCGCCGAGAGCGAGCGGGACGATCTCGACGACGCCGTCGCCCGTGCGCTCGACGGCGACTACGCGGTCGAGGAGCGGATGACCCTGCAGGTGCGCGTCAAGATCGACGAGGCCGTCGTCTACGAGACCTGGGCGCTCAACGAGGCCACCGTCGAGAAGGGCAGCCGCGAGCGGATGCTCGAGGTCATGGTGGGCGTCGACGGACGGCCGCTGTCGAGCTTCGGCTGCGACGGCATCGTCGTGTCCACTCCGACCGGTTCCACCGCTTACGCCTTCTCCGGAGGCGGCCCCGTCGTGTGGCCGACCGTCGAGGCGATGCTCCTCGTTCCGCTCAGTGCCCATGCGCTCTTCGCGCGGCCCCTCGTCGTGGGTCCGTCGTCGAGCCTCGCCGTCGAGGTCAAGGAGAGGACCGACGGCGTCGGCGTCCTCTGGGCCGACGGCCGGCGCGCCTACGAGCTGCCGCCGGGAGCGCGCGTCGTCTACCGTCGCTCGCCCGTGCCCGTGCGCTTCGCGCGCCTGCACGACGCCCCCTTCACCGATCGACTCGTGCACAAGTTCGGTCTCCCCATCCGCGGATGGCGGGGGTCGGCGGAGACGGAGTAAGGCCCGATGCTCGAAGAGCTGCAGATCCGCGACCTCGGAGTGATCGCCGAGGCGACGCTCCCGCTCGGACCGGGCTTCACCGCGGTCACCGGCGAGACCGGCGCCGGCAAGACGATGGTGGTCACGGCGCTCGGCCTCGTGCTGGGCGCGCGCTCGGACGCGTCCGCGGTGCGCTCGGGAGCGAAGCAGGCCTGGGTGTCGGGGCGCTGGCTGGTCCCCGAGGAGGGCCCGGTCGCCGAGCGCGTCCATGACGCCGGCGGTGATCTCGACGGCCCGGAGCTGCTCCTCGCGCGGTCGGTCTCGGCGGAGGGACGCGGGCGAGCCGTCGTCGGCGGCCGGAGCGCACCTGTCAGCGTGCTGAGCGAGCTCGCCGATCAGCTGGTCGTCGTGCACGGGCAGTCGGACCAGATCCGCCTCCGCTCCGCCGCGGCGCAGCGCGAGGCGCTCGACCGGTTCGGGGGACCCGGTCTCGCCGACGCCCTCCGCGACTACGCGAGCGCCTTCGAGCGCTGGCGGGCCAACCGGGAGGAGCTCGACTCGCTCACCGAGGCCCGGGAGACGCGCGCCCGCGAAGCCGAACGGCTCCGCTCGGCCCTCGCCGAGATCGAGGTGGTCGCCCCCCAGCGCGGGGAGGACGTCGAGCTCGCGGCGCAGTCCGCCCGGCTCGGGAGCATCGAGCAGCTCCGGCTCGCCGCCGGCGAGGCCCGCGAGGCGATCTCGTCCGAGGAGCTGGACGGGCGGGACGCGCTCGGGCTCCTCGAGACGGCGCGGCGCGTGCTGGAGCGGGCGGCCGAGCACGACGCCGCCCTGCAGCCGACGGTCCAGACGCTCGGCGAGGCGGCGGTGCTCCTCGTCGACGCCGCCGGCGGGCTCTCCTCCTACCTGGCGGAGCTCGACCTCGACGGCGCGCACGACCTGGAGCTGATCGAGAACCGGCGGGCGGAGCTGTCCCTGCTCGCCCGCACCTACGGACCGACGCTGGACGACGTGCTCGACCTGGTGGACTCCTCCGGACTCCGCCTGCTCGAGCTCGACGGCGACGACGAGAGGATCGCGGCTCTCGAGGCCGACACCGCGGCCGACGCGGACCTCGTCGACCGCCTCGCGACCCGGCTGACCGAGCTGCGGACCGCGGCGGCCGCCGAGCTGGGGGAGCGGGTCAGCGACGAGCTCACCGCGCTGGCCATGGCGGATGCGCGCCTGCACGTGAAGGTGACGGCCGCGGGGGAGCCGAGCGTCCACGGGCGCGACTCCGTCGAGATGCTGCTCCAGCCGCACACCGGGGCCGCACCCCGGCCCCTCGCCCGCGGAGCCTCGGGCGGCGAGCTCTCGAGGGTGATGCTCGCGATCGAGGTCGTGGTCGCCGCCAACGACCCGGTGCCGACGTTCGTCTTCGACGAGGTCGACGCGGGGGTCGGCGGAGCAGCGGCGATCGAGATCGGCCGACGGCTCGCGCGGCTCGCCGAGACGTCGCAGGTCATCGTGGTGACCCACCTCGCGCAGGTCGCCGCATTCGCCACGAACCACCTCCGCGTCGAGAAGGGCTCGGACGGCGCGGTGACCTCGAGCGCCGTGACGCAGCTCGACTCCGAGGAGCGGGTGTCCGAGATGGCGCGCCTGCTCTCGGGGCTCACCGACTCCGCCAACGCTCTCGCTCATGCGCGGGAGCTCCTCGAATCGAGCCGACGGGGCTGATCGCGAGCGGCCCGGGACGACATCGATCCGTCCCGGGCGGTCCGCCGCCGCCGTTCTGCTGTTACGGTGGAACCCCGTGGTGGACTTTACGAACGCGGGCCTTTCCTCTTCTTCTCCCTCGGATCCCGAGGGCTCCTCCGGGTCCTCGACCCGGAACGCTTCGACGGCCGGGCAGGACGCCCCCTCGAAGATCACGAAGCACATCTTCGTCACCGGCGGTGTCGTCTCCTCGCTCGGCAAGGGACTCACGGCCGCGAGCCTGGGCAACCTGCTGACCGCGCGCGGGCTGCGCGTCGTCATGCAGAAGCTCGACCCGTACCTCAACGTGGACCCGGGGACGATGAACCCGTTCCAGCACGGCGAGGTCTTCGTGACCGACGACGGCGCCGAGACCGATCTCGACATCGGCCACTACGAGCGCTTCCTCGACATCAACCTGAACCAGGCCGCGAACGTCACGACCGGCCAGATCTACTCGCGGGTCATCGCGCGCGAGCGCGCCGGCGAGTACCTCGGCGACACGGTCCAGGTCATCCCGCACATCACGGACGAGATCAAGCGGCGCATGCGCCTCCAGTCGGAGGACGACCCGCAGCCGGACGTCATCATCACCGAGATCGGCGGCACCGTCGGCGACATCGAGAGCCAGCCGTTCATCGAGTCGGCCCGCCAGGTCCGCCACGAGCTCGGCCGCCGCAACGTCTTCTTCGTGCACGTCTCGCTGGTGCCCTTCATGGGCGCCTCCGGCGAGCAGAAGACCAAGCCCACCCAGCACTCCGTCGCGGCGCTGCGCTCGATCGGCATCCAGCCGGACGCGCTGGTGCTGCGGAGCGACCGGCCCGTGTCGGAGTCGAACAAGCGCAAGATCGCGCTGATGTGCGACGTCGACGAGCAGGCCGTGGTCAACGCCAAGGACGTCGCGTCGATCTACGAGATCCCGCAGATGCTCAACGAGCAGGGCCTCGACGCTTACATCATCGACCAGCTGGGCCTCCCGGCCGGCGAGGTCGTCTGGGACGGCTGGTCGCGACTGCTCGAGGCCGTGCACGAGCCCAAGCACGAGGTCACCATCGGCCTGGTCGGGAAGTACATCGACCTGCCCGACGCCTACCTCTCCGTGACGGAGGCTCTGCGAGCCGGCGGCTTCGCGCAGCAGACGAAGGTCGCCATCCGCTGGATCGCCTCCGACGGGCTCGAGGACCCCGAGGCTGCGGCCAAGGCGCTCTCCGAGCTCGACGGCATCTGCGTGCCCGGCGGCTTCGGCATCCGCGGCATCGAGGGCAAGCTCGGCGCGCTGCGCTTCGCGCGGGAGAACGGGATACCGACCCTCGGGCTCTGCCTCGGCCTGCAGTGCATGGTCATCGAGTACGCCCGCAACGAGGCCGGCCTCGAGGGGGCCTCGTCGTCGGAGTTCGACCCGGAGACGGAGTTCCCCGTCATCGCGACGATGGCCGAGCAGGTCGAGATCCTCGCGTCCGGGGACATGGGCGGCACGATGCGCCTCGGCCTCTACACGGCCGAGCTAGCCGAGGGCTCGATCGTCGCCGAGGTGTACGGCGCACCTGAGGCGGCCGAGCGCCACCGGCACCGCTACGAGGTCAACAACCGCTACCGCGACCGGATCGCCGAGGCGGGGCTCTGGTTCTCCGGCCTCTCGCCCGACGGCCACCTCGTGGAGTACGTCGAGCTGCCCCGCGAGAAGCACCCCTACTACGTGGGCACGCAGGCGCACCCGGAGCTCCGCTCGCGCCCGAACGCCGCGCACCCGCTCTTCCGCGGCCTCGTGACCGCCGCCCTCGAGCGCCAGGAGGCCTCGCGCCTCTTCCCGGCATCGGAGGCGGGCGCCGATGAGTGAGCCGCTGTCGGACGAGCTCGTCGAGCCGGAGGTCCTGACCAGTGAGCGCGTCTTCGACGGGATGGTCTGGGGCGTCCGCGCGGAGACGTTCCGCTACGGCGGCGGCGAGCTGCGCCGGGAGTTCCTCGATCACACGGGAGCCGTCGCGGTGCTGGCCCTCGACGACGAGGACCGCGTCGCCCTGATCAAGCAGTACCGGCACCCGGTCCGCACCCGCGAGTGGGAGATCCCGGCCGGCCTGCTCGACGTCGAGGGCGAGGATCCGCTGGTCGCCGCTCAGCGGGAGCTGGGCGAGGAGACGGACCTGCAGGCCGAGCGCTGGGACCTGCTCTCGGAGTTCGCCACCTCGCCGGGCGGCAGCGACGAGGTCATCCGGATCTACCTGGCCCGCGGGCTCTCGTCCACCGGCTCCGCCTTCGACCGCGAGGCGGAGGAGGCCGACATGGAGCTGCGGTGGGTGCCGCTGGACGAGGCGGTCGAGGCGGTCCTCGCCCGCCGGGTGCAGAACCCCTCGCTGACGATCGCGGTGCTCGCGGCGCACGCGTTCCGCTCGCGCGACTGGGACGGGCTGGGCGACGCGTCCTCGCCGTGGACGCGCCACCCGCGGGTCCGCCACCCCCGGGGGTGAGCCCCCGCGCCTGCGCCGAGGCGTACCTCCGGCAGGCGAGCGTGGAGCGCGGGCTCTCGGCGCACACGCTCGCGGCCTACCGGCGCGACCTGGAGCTCTACCTCGGCTGGCTCGAGGAGCGCGGGACCGTCGATCTGGCGCAGCTCGGACGCGTCGACGTGGGGGAGTTCTCCTCCTGGCTGGCCGCACGCCCGGAGCGGCCGCTCGCGGCGAGCTCGCGCGCACGGATCCTCTCGAGCGTCCGAGGGCTGCACCGCTTCGCCCTCGAGGAGGGGGTCGTCGCGGACGACGTGGCCCGGGACGTGCTGCCGCCGAAGATCCCGATGACCCTGCCGAAGGCGGTCACGGTCGAGCAGATGGCGGCGCTGCTCGACGCTGCGCGCGGCGAGGAGCTCGCGGACCTGCGGGACCGGGCCCTGCTGGAGCTGCTCTACGCGACGGGCGCGCGCATCTCGGAGGCGGTGGACCTGAACGTCGACGACGTGGTCGCCGCGGAGGTGGTGCGGCTGACGGGCAAGGGGTCCAAGCAGCGGATGGTGCCGCTCGGCCGCTTCGCCCGCGAGGCGGTCGACGAGTACCTCGTGCGTGCGCGGCCCGAGCTCTCGCGGAGGGGGCGCGCGACGCCGGCGCTCTTCCTGGGGGTCCGCGGGAGCCGCCTGTCGCGGCAGAGCGCCTGGCTGGTCATCCGCGCCGTCGCCGAGAAGGCTGGGCTGGACCGGGAGATCTCGCCGCACACCTTCCGGCACTCCTTCGCGACCCACCTGCTCGCGGGCGGCGCCGACGTCCGCGTGGTGCAGGAGCTCCTCGGGCACGCCTCGGTGGCGACGACGCAGATCTACACGCTGGTGACGGCGGACACGCTCCGGGACGTCTACACGTCCGCGCACCCGCGAGCGCGGCGCTAGAGCCGCGGACCCGCGCGGCGGGGCGCGGCGGCCGGGGAGCGGGGCGCCGGTACACTCGTCGGAGGCCGCGCGGGAGCGCACGCCGCCACGGAAGCGAGGACGACGCAGGTGACACGCAAGACGGACGACAAGGCCGAGCTCACCGGTCTCGAAGCCCCGACGCTCGGCCCGACCGGCCGCCCCCTGCGCGACTTCCCGCTGCCGGTGGAGCTCACCGGTCACGGCCCCGCCCGGATCATCTCGCTCTGCAACCAGAAGGGCGGCGTCGGCAAGACGACGACGACCATCAACCTGGGCGCGACCCTCGCCGAGTACGGCCGCCGCGTGCTGGCCATCGACTTCGACCCGCAGGGCGCCCTCTCGGCCGGCCTCGGGGTCACCACCTACGACGCCATCACGATCTACGACCTGCTCCTCGGCACCGTGAAGGACCCGGCCGAGGCGATCCGGAGGACCCGCGTGCCGGGCCTGGACGTCATCCCGGCCAACATCGACCTCTCCGCCGCCGAGGTCCACCTCGTCAACGAGGTCGCGCGCGAGCAGATCCTCGCCCGGGTGCTCCGCAAGGTGAGCGCGGACTACGACGTCATCCTGATCGACTGCCAGCCCTCGCTGGGCCTGCTCACGGTCAACGCGCTCACCGCGAGCCACGGCGTCCTCATCCCGCTCGAGTGCGAGTTCTTCGCGCTGCGCGGCGTCGCCCTGCTGATCGAGACGATCGACAAGGTCCGCGACCGGCTCAACCCGGTGATCGAGCTCGACGGCATCCTGCCCACGATGTACGACTCCCGCACCCTGCACTCGCGGGAGGTGCTCGACCGGGTGGTCGACGCCTTCGGCGACAGCGTGCTCGAGACGGTGATCGGCCGCACGGTGAAGTTCCCGGACGCCAGCGTGTCCGGCGTCCCGATCACCCAGTTCGCGCCCGAGCACAACGCCGCGAAGGCGTACCGCAAGCTCGCCAGGGAGCTGATCTCGCGTGGCGCGGTCGCCTGAGGTCCTCCTCGAGGAGCGCGCCGCTCCCCCCGGGTTCCACCTCGCGCTGACCAACTTCGAGGGTCCGTTCGACCTCCTGCTGAGCCTCATCGCGAAGCAGCAGGTCGACATCACCGAGATCGCGCTGAGCGCCGTGACGGACGAGTTCCTCTCGTACCTGCACGGGATCGACTCGCTCGAGGGGCTGGATCGCGCGTCGGAGTTCCTCGTCGTCGCCGCGACGCTCCTCGACCTGAAGATCGCCGGACTCCTGCCCCAGGGCGAGCTCGTCGACGCCGAGGACGCGGCGCTGCTGGAGGCGCGAGACCTGCTGTTCGCCCGGCTCCTGCAGTACCGCGCCTTCAAGCAGGTGTCGTCGTGGTTCGCCGAGCGGATCGCGATCGAGACCGCCCGCCACGTGCGGGACGTGCCTCTGGAGGAGGAGTACCGGTCCGCGAAGCCGGAGCTCGTCTGGACCCTGTCGCCCGCCGACTTCGCCGCCCTCGCGACCGTCGCCCTCGCTCCGCGCGAGCTGCCGACGGTGGGCCTGGACCACCTGCACGCCCCGCAGATCAGCATCCGGGAGCAGGCCGCGCACGTCGTGGCGATGCTGTGCGCCCGCGGGAGGGCCACCTTCGGCGAGCTGATCGCGGACGCCGACGAGAAGGGCGTGATCGTCGCGCGCTTCCTGGCCGTGCTCGAGCTCTACCGGCACGCCGCGATCTCGTTCGACCAGCCGGAGCCGCTCGGCGAGCTCACGCTGCGCTGGGTCGCCGAGCAGTGGAGCGATGCGAGCCTCGCCGCGCTCGGAGCCGACTATGACTCCTGACGCCGGCCCCGGGACCGTCGCGTTCGAGATCGACCGGGCGATCGAGGCGATCCTGATGGTCGCGGACGAGCCGCAGCCGCTCGCCTCCCTCGCGACCGCGCTGTCGAGGCCGATCGCCGTGGTCCGCCAGTCGATCGAGCGCCTGGTCGCCGACTACGACGGCGCCGACGGGGCGATCCGCCGGGGCTTCGAGCTGCGCGAGGTCGGTGCCGGCTGGCGGATCTACGTGCGCCGCGAGTACGACCCGGTGGTCAAGGACTTCGTCCTGACGCAGAACCCGACGCGGCTCTCGCAGGCGGCGCTCGAGACGCTCGCCGTGATCGCCTACAAGCAGCCGGTCTCGCGCGGTCAGGTCGCGCAGATCCGCGCGGTCAACGTCGACTCCGTCGCGCGCACCCTCCTCGGCCGCGGCCTCATCGCGGAGGTCGGCCACGACCCCGAGACGGGCGCGGTCCTCTACGGCACCACCGAGCAGCTGCTCGTGCACCTCGGCCTCACCTCGCTCGACGAGCTGCCGAAGATCTCCCCCCTACTGAGCGACGGAAGAGACGGATTCGATGAGCGCGCCTGACAGCGGCCCCGACGGCGAACGACTGCAGAAGGTCCTCGCGGCAGCGGGGGTCGCCTCCCGACGAGTGGTCGAGGAGATGATCGTGGCGCGGCGGATCCGCGTCAACGGCGAGGTGGCGGACGAGCTCGGCCGCCGCATCGATCCGGCGACCGACCGGATCGAGGTCGACGGGGTCGCGGTGCAGCTGGACACCTCGCGCCGCTACGTCATGCTCAACAAGCCGATCGGCGTCGTCAGCTCGCTGGCGGACGAGAACGGACGCACCGACCTCAGCCTCTACACGAAGAACTTCGAGGAGCGGCTGTTCAACGTCGGGCGCCTCGACGCCGAGACCTCGGGACTGCTGGTGCTGACCAACGACGGCGAGCTCGCCCACGTCCTCGCGCACCCGTCGTTCGGAGTGACGAAGACCTACATCGCGAAGGTGCACGGGCAGGTCCTCCCGCAGACGATCGCGACGCTGACCTCCGGGATCGAGCTCGACGACGGACCGGTGGCCGCCGACAAGGCGCGTCTCCTCGGCCGGCCGGAGGGCCGCTCGAACGCCTCGCTCGTCGAGATCACCCTGCACTCCGGTCGCAACCGGGTCGTCCGCCGGATGATGGCGGCTGTCGGCCACCCGGTGATCGAGCTCGTCCGGCGCCAGTTCGGGCCGCTGCACCTGGGCACCCTGCGCTCGGGCGATCTGCGCGACCTGACCCGGGAGGAGCTGGGCGCGCTGCTCACGATCGCGCGGCAGGGCGGCGAGGCGGTGGCGGCCGCTCCCGCGGTCCCCTCGAAGAAGGTGAGCGCGGGTGCGCGGCGGCCCCGGCCTGACAGCGGCGAGCGCGTCGCCCCGGCGGAGCGCGGCTCGGCCGGGCGATCCTCGGATCGCGGCGGATCGGCGGGACGGTCGTCCGACCGCGGCGGCTCGGCGGGACGGTCGTCCGATCGCGGCGGCTCCTCCGCCGGCGGCGGGCGGAGCGACGGTCCTCCGCGCCGGTCCGGCGCCGACAAGCAGCGCCGCGCCGATCGCTAGGCTGTCGGGGTGAACGAGCTCCTGCACCCCGCGCCGCCCGCGATGCGGACGACCGGGACGGTGCGGGTGGTCGGCTCCGGACTGCTCGGCGCCTCCATCGGCCTCGGCCTCGCCTCCCGCGGGATCGACGTCGTCCTCGACGACGCCTCGCCCGCGAGCCTCTCCCTCGCCATCGACTACGGGGCCGGCCGCGCCGCCTCCGCCGACGACCGGCCCTCCGTCGTCGTCGTCTGCGTCCCCCCTGACGTCACAGCGAGCGTCGTCGAGCGCGAGCTCGCGGCGCACCCCGGAGCCGTCGTCACCGACGTGGCGAGCGTCAAGACCCAGCCGCTGCGCGAGCTGCGCTCCCGCGGCGTCGACCTCGCCCGCTACATCGGCTCGCACCCGATGGCCGGCCGCGAGCGCGGCGGACCGGTCGCCGCGCGGGGAGACCTCTTCGTCGGCAGACCCTGGGTGATCTGCCGCGACGGCGAGACCGCGCCCGACGCGCTCGCAAGGGTGGAGGGCCTCGCTCTCGACCTCGGCGGCACCATCGTCGAGATGGACCCGGAGGAGCACGACCTCTCGGTCGGCCTCGTCTCGCACGCCCCGCAGGTGATCTCGTCACTGCTCGGCCAGCGCCTCCTCGACGCCCCGAACGCGGCGCTCCGCCTCGCCGGGCAGGGCGTCCGCGACGTCTCGCGCCTGGCGGCCTCGGCCCCCGAGCTCTGGATGCAGATCCTGGCCGCGAACCGCGAGCACGTCGTCGCGGTGCTCGACGCCTTCCGCGACGACGTCGCCGCGGTCGCCGACGCTCTCCGCGACCTCGAGGCGCCCGGCTCGCGCCGCGTGCTCGCCGAGCACCTGGCCGCGGGCAACGCCGGAGTGGCGCGCCTGCCCGGCAAGCACGGCCAGGACCAGCGCTTCTCGACCCTGATCGTCCTCGTCGACGACTCTCCCGGAACCCTCGCGCGGCTCCTGGTGGAGATCGGCGAGGCGGGCGTCAATCTCGAGGACGTGCGCCTCGAGCACGCGCAGGGGCGCCGAGTGGGTCTCGCCGAGATCTCGGTGGTGCCCGAAGCGGTCGCGCCGCTGACCGAAGAACTGACCATACGCGGCTGGAGGATCGCCGGATGAGCACCGAGCAGAACAGGCAGGAGGGCGGCCTGAACAGGATGACGCCCGCCCGCCGGGCACAGCAGAGCATCCCGGAGGACGGGGGCGCGGCTCCCGAGCGCGAGGCGCGCTCCGAGGCCGCCGAGCAGGGCGACTTCGGCGAGGCCGTCGTGGTCGCCATCGACGGCCCGGCCGGCAGCGGCAAGTCCAGCGTGTCGAGGGCTGCCGCCCGCCGCCTCGACTTCGAGTTCCTCGACACGGGAGCGGCCTACCGCGCGCTCGCCTGGCACGGGCTCGACCGCGGCCTCGACTTCGAGGACCAGGACGCGATCGTCGACGCGCTCGACGGCTTCGACTACTCCATCGGCACCGACCCCGAGTCGTACTCGGTGTGGGTCGGTCCGACCGAGGTGACCACCGCCATCCGCGAGCCCCGGGTGACCGCGCGCGTCTCGGCCGTGGCGAAGGTCCCCGAGGTCCGTCGGAGGATCACACTGCTGTTCCGGAGGATCATCGGCGAGACGCGTCGGGAGGGCATCATCGTCGAGGGCCGCGACATCACGACGGTCGTCGCACCGACCGCTCCGGTCCGGATCCTGCTGACGGCGAGCGAAGAGGCTAGAATGGCCAGGCGTTCGCGCGAGGTCACCACGGAATCCGCCGAGGCGACGGGTCAGGCGCTGCGGTCGAGGGACCGCGCCGACTCGCAGGTGGTCGACTTCATGAACGCCGCAGAAGGAGTCACTCTTCTCGACTCCACTCATCTCGACTTCGAGCAGACCGTCGACGCGGTCGTCGCCGAGGTCCGAACTTCGAGAGCAAGGGCCGGTCATGGCACAGGACACGCACGTCGGTGACGACGAGCTGAACTTCGGAGACGACGACCTCGTCGAGCGCCTCGGCGACCTCGACGAGCAGCTCGCCTCCTCACGCGCGCAGGCGCTCCGCAGCGGACTCGAGGACTACGACCTCGACGAGGAGGACCTCGACCTCCTCGAGTTCGCCGGGGAGGACTCGGACGAGGTCCGCTACCTCCCCGCCCTCCCGGTCGTGGCGATCGTGGGCCGCCCCAACGTCGGCAAGTCCGCGCTGGTGAACCGCATCCTCGGCCGCCGCGAGGCCGTCGTCGAGGACACCCCGGGCGTCACGCGCGACCGCGTGTCCTACAAGGCGGAGTGGATCGACCGGGCGTTCACCATCGTCGACACCGGCGGCTGGGAGCCCGACGCCCGCGGCATCGACGCCTCCGTCGCCATGCAGGCCGAGATCGCCATCGACCTCGCCGACGCCGTCATCTTCGTCGTCGACGCGAACGTCGGCGCGACCGCGACCGACGAGCACGTCGTGAAGCTGCTGCGCAAGACGAAGAAGCCGGTCTTCCTCGCCGCGAACAAGGTGGACGACGCCCGCCAGGAGCCGAACGCCGCCTCGCTGTGGTCGCTCGGCCTGGGCGAGCCCCGCCCCGTCTCGGCCGTCCACGGCCGCGGCGTCGCCGACCTTCTCGACGCGGTGCTCGAGAAGCTCCCTCTGGAGTCGGCCGTCGCCAAGCGCGAGGTCGGCGGACCGCGCCGCGTCGCGATCCTCGGCCGCCCGAACGTCGGCAAGTCCAGCCTGCTCAACAAGGCGGCGGGGGAGGAGCGGGTCGTCGTCAACGAGCTCGCCGGCACCACGCGCGACCCGGTCGACGAGCAGGTCGAGATCGCCGGCAAGGTCTGGCGCTTCGTCGACACCGCGGGCATCCGCCGCCGCGTGCACCTCCAGCAGGGCGCCGACTTCTACGCGTCGCTGCGCACCTCGACCGCGCTCGAGAAGGCCGAGGTCGCCGTCGTCGTCCTCGACGTCTCGCAGCCGATCTCGGAGCAGGACGTCCGCATCATCGACCTGGTGCTGGAGTCGGGCCGGGCGCTCGTGCTCGCCTTCAACAAGTGGGACCTCCTCGACGACGAGCGCCGCCGCTACCTCGAGCGCGAGATCGAGACCGACCTCGCCCACGTGGCGTGGGCGCCCCGCGTCAACATCTCGGCCCGCACCGGCCGCCACCTCGAGAAGCTCGTGCCGGCGCTCGAGCTCGCCCTCGAGTCGTGGGACACGCGCATCCCGACGGGCAAGTTCAACGCGTTCCTCGCCGAGCTCACCGCGGCGCACCCGCACCCCCTCCGCGGAGGCAAGCAGCCCCGCGTGCTCTTCGGCACGCAGGCCTCGTCCCGCCCGCCGACATTCGTCCTCTTCACGACGGGGTTCCTCGACCCGGGCTACCGCCGCTACATCGCGCGCCGCCTGCGCGAGATCTACGGCTTCCAGGGGTCGCCGGTGAACGTCAACATGCGCGTCCGCGAGAAGCGCGCGCGCTGAGCGCAGCCGCACCGTGTCCGGCCCGTGGGAGCTCCTCCCGCGGGCCGTCCGCGTCTCCGGGAGGAGCGGTCGTCGAGTCGAGGGGCGGATGCCGCTCCGATGCGGCTCGATCGAGCGGGTCGGCCTCGTCGCGAGCGGGAGTGACGGGCGGCGCGGTGCTGCCGAAGGCCCAGCGGCCTCCCTCGAACCGGGCGGTCGTCTCTCCGATCGGGCGTCGGCAGGGCCGGGAGGCCGATCAGTCGCCGGTGGCGAAGGGCCACCACGGCGGCAGGAGCCGTCGGTAGGCGGCGAGGTAGCTGCCGGGATCGCGGGGCGCGGGCAGGCGGAGCCACTGCTCCATCAGGCCGACGGAGCCCGCCGCGAGGAACGAGGCCGTCGCGTTCTCGAGGAACCCGAGCGGTGCGTCCGCGGCCGGGACGTCGAGGATCCCGGTGTCGAGCGTCGCGGAGACGGCGGTACGGAAGTGCCCCGCGAGCATCGCGCGGAGGCCCGAGTCGCCGCCGGGGGCGTCGAAGGCGCGGAGGTAGAGGTCGCGGTGGCCGTCCAGGTGGCCGAGGACGCGGGAGGTGCCCTCGCGGATGCTCGCGTCGGTCGCGGCGCCGCTCCGGAGCTGCTGCAGGTAGCCCTCGCGGATCGCGTCGAGCTCGTCCCGCAGGGCGGCGCAGAGCAGTTCTGCGGCGGAGGAGGCGTGGGCGTAGAAGGTGGAGCGGTTCACGCCGGCGAGATCCGTGATCTCGGAGACGGTGAGGGTGGCGACGTCGCGGCCGGTCGCGAGTTCGATGATGGCCCGGTGCAGGGCCACCTGTGATCGCTTCTGCCGCGCATCCACTGCTGACGCCTCCCGAGCTGCCGACGGCGCGTCGACCCGTGCCGACGCGTTCCGCGCAGCGAGTCTACGGGGCCCGCTCGTTTTCACTTCCGGCGTCGGCATCCGCTAGGGTAGTCGAGTTGCCCGGGCCTCGGCCCGGTCTGCCACGGGCTGTGGCGCAGCTTGGTAGCGCACTTGACTGGGGGTCAAGGGGTCGCAGGTTCAAATCCTGTCAGCCCGACGGAAAGCCCTGATGAGACCACTGGTCGTCGTCAGGGCTTCCGTCGTTTCCGGGCCTCGTCGTGACGCTGCGGACCGCTCACCGGAGCGCTGCGGCGACCTCGGCGAAGGCCTCGCGACGTCGAGCGGAGCGCGCCTCCCGCTCGGCGGGATCCCGTGCCCAGAGCGCCTGTCGGGACGGATGGAAGGTGCGGATCACCGTGAGGCCGCGCTCGCGCTCGATCGCCGGGTGCCGCCTGAGGAGGCGCCGCCAGCCGTGATCGGCGTCGCCGCCCTGAAGGAGGACCACCTCGACGTCGGGGGCGAGCGCGAGCAGATGCAGGACGGTCTCGACGCCGGCGTCGAGCTGCTCGGCGTTCGGCGCCTGGTTGATGTACCAGGGGTAGGCGTTCCACGGCAGCAGGTCGGCGGGGGCGAGGCCCACCTCGTCCATCAGCCCGGCCATGAGCTCCGCCGTCGGGTCGTCGTTCTCGGTGCAGAGGAAGCCGCTTCCGACGCCGTCCTGGGTGGCGGGGCCGGGATCGCGGAGGACGCTGAGGACGCGCGCCTCCACTCCGCCGTGCAGGGGAGCGACGTAGGGCAGCCAGCCGCGTCCGTAGGGGTTCCGCAGCTCGTCGACCCAGCGGTTCACGGGAGCCACGTGCGGTGCATAGCGCTGCTCCCACTGGGCGCGGCGGAAGGAGAGGTCGGCCATGGAGCGGGGCATGTCCGCACCCTAGAGGGTCACCGGGGCGGCGCGGCACCCTTCCTGGTCGTCGGCCGTGCCGGCGGCGTCCGGACTGAGAAGCCGGAGCGGCATGCACGGCGTCTCCCCGACCGCCCGCAAGGGCGGCGGCAGGCCGGCTCCCTAGCGTCGGTGGACGTGACCCACTCCGCTCCGCTCGCCCGCTGGTGGCGCGAACCCTGGTGGGCGCGGCTCACCCTCCTCGCGATCCTGTGCGGTTCGACGGTCCTCACCGGCTGGAATCTCGCCCGGGGCGGAGACGCCGTCTTCTACGAGGCGGCGGCACGGTCGATGTCGGAGTCGTGGCACGCGCTGGCGTTCGGAGCCTTCGATCCCGCCGCCACGGTGACGCTGGACAAGCTGGCGGGGTTCGCGGTGCCGCAGGCGCTGAGCATCCGGCTGTTCGGCATGTCGACGTCGTCGATCGCGCTGCCGCAGCTGATCGAGGGGCTGATCACGGTCGCGGCGTGCTCGGTCGTCGGGCTCCGGTGGGGCGGCCGGGGGCTCGGGCTGGTCGCGGCGGCAGCGGCGGCGAGCACGCCGATCCTCGTGTCGATGTTCGGGCACCCGATGGAGGACGGGCTGCTCACGGCGGCACTCGCTGTGGCGCTGGTGTGGTGGCAGCGAGCGGTGCTGACCGGGCGGTGGTGGCCGCTCCTGATGACCGGGCTGTCCATCGGGATCGGCTTCCAGGCGAAGATGATGCAGGCCTGGTTCGTCCTGCCGGCGCTCGTGGTGGCGACTCTCGTCGGGGTGCACGGGTGGCGCCGAGCCCTCGCCTGGGCGGGCGGGCTCCTGGCCGTCGCGGTGGGTGCCTCCGTGGCGTGGACGGTCGCGATCCAGGCGGTGCCCGCGGGCGGCCGGCCGTACATCGACGGGTCGACGGGGAACGACGTGTTCGCGATGGTGTTCGGATTCAACGGGCTCGACCGGCTGATCTCGGGCGCGGTGCCCGGCGCCGTCGTCGCGTCCGCCCACGTCGCGGCGATGGGCGGAGCGGCGGGATCGTCGCCGGTGAAGCTTCTGCTCGCGCAGTACGCGACCCAGGTGGGCTGGCTGTACCCCGCGGCGCTCGCGGGGCTGATCCTGGGGGCGGTGCGCTGGCGGCCGCGGCGGGGGAGCACCCGCGGTCCGTTCGCCCTCCTGGTCCTGACCGCGGTGTGGCTGGCGACGGCGGCGGCGGTGCTCTCGGTGGCGACGGTGCCGCACACCGCCTACGTCGCGGCGATCGGAGTGCAGCTGGCGCTCCTCGCGGCGCTGGGCTGGGCGGAGGCGGTGCGGCTGCTCGCGTCGACCCGGGTCGTCGCGCGGCTGGTGCTGCCGCTCCTCCTCGTCGCGCAGACGGCGTGGAGCGCGGCGCTCGCCGTGGGCGGGCAGCTGCCCGCGGTGCTGGGCCTGCCGTTCGCGGCGCTCGCCGGAGCAGGGCTCGTCGTGGTCGCGGTGGCGGCGCGGCGACGGAGGGGCGGTGCGGTGGAGCGAGCGGTCGGGAGCCGGAGGGAAGCGGCCCGGCGTCGTCCCGTCGCGCTCGCGGCAGCGGTCGTGATCCTGGCCGGGCCGGTCGCGTTCAGCCTGCAGGTGCTCGACGCGTCCCTCGACGGGTCGGGCGGCGACGCGCTCGTCGGCCTGCGCTTCCCGCAGCGGGCCGAGACCTCGGCTCCGTTCGCGGTCTCGTCGCCGGACGCGGTCGGCGGGCACGACTCGATGACCGCCGACGAGACCGGCCTGGTCGCCGCCGCTCGTGCCGCCGGCGGCGGGGTGGACGGGGCGCCCCTGTTCCTCACCGACTCCTGGGCGATCTCGGCGCCGATCATCACGGCGACCGGCGCGAGCGTGCTCACCGACGGCGGCTACTCCGGCCAGGCGCGGGTCTTCACCGAGCAGGACGTCACCCGGATGATCGCGGCAGGACGCACGCCTCTGCTGGTGCTGAAGAACTCCGCTCCGCCGACCGAGTCGGTGCGGAAGGCCGCAGTGGCGGACGGGTGCACCGAGCTGCAGGAGTGGGGGCCGGCGGCGACGGAGTCGGGGGAGCACGCCTCCGCGGTCACCGGGTTCTCCTTGTGGAGGTGCGGACCGGTGCCGCAGAGCTCGGCGGGCGGGGTGGCGGCTGTCGGCCGGTGACGGCGTCTGGTGATTCTCGCGTCGATGCGATCGCGACCCCGGCGGAACGGCGAGGAGCGGCTGCCGCCTGCCGCTCGGAGGATCGAGCCGGGCCGAGGAGGTCGGGTCCGCGAGCGGGAGGGCCCCTGGCGCCCCGTCCGCGCGATGGCGGCCCGCCGCCTATCCTTGAGGGCGATGTCGAACTCCCGCGCCGAGGCCGCCTACCTGCGCTCCCTCGGCGCCTTCCGGACGCCGACCCTCGATCTCCTCCACGGCCGCTACGCGCCGTTCGTCGTCGCCGCCCTGTCGCTCGTGTTCACCGTCGACCGGCAGGCCGTGGCGGTCGCCGACGCGCACGCCGAGGTGGGGGAGCTGCTCGAGGAGCTGCGCTCGGCCGGGTACGACGAGGGCGAGCGCGCTCTGCCGAGCGGCACGGCGCGCGAGGTGTGCCGCTACTGGGTCCGCGTCGGCTGGCTCGTGCCGCAGATCGAGGGCGAGGCCGAGGTCTACCGGCTGAGCGCCCACGCCGTGAGCGCCCTCGAGATCACCGGGCGCACCGGAGGTGGCCGCACGCGCGTCTCGAACTCGCGGGTGCGCACCCTGCTGGAGGCGGTCGAGCGACTGGCCGCGGACGTCGAGCCCGACCCGGAGGCCCGGCTCTCGCGGCTCCGCGAGGAGCGGGCGCGCCTGGACGTCGAGATCGCCGCCCTCGAGGAGGGCGCCGGTCTCGAGCCGGCCGACGACGAGCAGCTCCTGGAGGAGGCCGAGAACGTGGTGCACCTCGCCCGCGAGCTGCCGGCCGACTTCGCGCGGGTGGCGGAGTCGATCAAGGCGATGCAGCGCGACGTGGTCGCGGATCTGCGCCGCGACGTCCGCCCGACCGGCGAGGTGCTGCGGGAGTACCTCGAGCGCGGGCAGCACGTGATGCAGGCGACCAGCGAGGGCCGTGCGTTCGCCGGAGCCCTCCGCCTCCTGGGCGACCCCGAGCGGATCGACGCGCTCGCCGACCAGCTCCACACGGTGCTCGTGCAGCCGTTCTCCCGCCTGATGGACCCGGCCCAGCGCGGGGAGCTGGCCGCGATCGGCCGCCGGGTGGAGCTGGGCGTGCAGGAGGTCCTGACCGCGCAGCGTCGCGCGTCCCACGTCATCACGGGCCAGGTCCGCACCCACGACCCCGCTCGCGACCGCCAGGTGGACGAGCTGCTGCGCGACGTGATGGCGGGGCTCCAGGAGTGGACGGGCGGGATCTCGCCGGACGCGCCGGTCACGCCGCTGCGGCACCTGCCCGTCGCCGGGATCGGCCACCTGCGCCAGACCCTGGGAGACGTGCGCCCGGCCGGCGGGCCGGCGCCCCTGGCCGGAGACGACGGCGACGCCGAGTTTGTCGGCGACGACAGCCGGGCCTGGGGCGGTCCCCGCTACGCGGAGCTGGAGGCCTACGTGGCGGAGCTCGGCGACGAGTTCGATCTGGCGGACGCGTTCAGCGCGGCTCCGGAGGACACGCGACGGCCCGTCGACCTGCTCGGGCTGCTCGAGATCGCGCACCGGACGGGCCTCGTCGACCGCGAGGGCTACTCCGTCGTGAGCACGCGCCGACCCGACGGGACCGTGCGCCGCTTCGCCTTCGGATCCGTGACCGCCCGCACCGAGGAGGAGACCGACGATGAGTGACACCCTGGCGACCGACGGGCCCGCCGCCGATCCGTTCATCGCGCCCGTGTCGATGGAGGAGGACCCCGACGAGCTCTTCCCCGGCGACCGCGGCGTCCTCGACACCGAGGTGCGCCGGGTGCTCGTGCACGTGCTGCAGCGCCGCTTCCTCCTCGCCGACCGCCACCGCGAGCAGTGGGCCGTGCTCCAGGAGCACCGGCAGCTGATCGAGTCGCGGCTGAACGACCTGTTCGTGCGGCTCGTCGTCGACCACGAGCGCGGGGTCGCCTACAAGCAGCAGGTGCGCTCCGACGAGGTGGAGATGCCGGTGCTGCTGCGCGACCTCCCCTACACCCGCGCCGAGACGCTGGTGCTGGTGCACCTGCGCACGGTCCATCAGCGGGAGTCGGCGGCCGGCGAGGCGTCGGCGCGCGTGGACGTCGAGGAGGTCGAGCAGACGGTGCTCAGCTACTTCGCCGACGCCGAGCGCGACACCGCCCGCCGGCAGCGCATGGTCCGCAAGGCGCTGGAGCGGCTCGGCCGCGACGGCATCGTCGACGAGGAGTCCGCAGGGCGGTACCGGATCAGCCCGATCGTGGAGATCGTGCTGAGCGCGCCGAAGCTGCGGGAGCTGAGCGACTGGCTGCGCGGGCGGGCGGGCGAGGCCGCTTCCTCGGTGGTCGCAGACGCGGCGCTCGCCGAGGAGCCCGGCTCGGACGACGCGGAGCAGGCGGACGACGACGCGCTCGAGGGCGACGGCCTCGACGAGGACGCGGACCCGCCCACGGACGGCGTCCTGCCCGGAGCCGATGTCGCGGACGACGAGCCGCTGGACGACGAGCCGACCGACGACGACACCCCCGACCCGGAGGACGACCCCCGATGACGATGCTCGACACCCTCTTCGGCCTGATCCCCGCCGCCTCCCGCGGTCAGCAGTGGCTCGCCGAGGACCTGCAGCTGGTCAACTGGGGCGGCTACGACGGCGCGCACCGGGTCCGCTTCTCGCCGGGGGCCACACTGCTCTGCGGCGGCTCCGGCTCCGGCAAGTCCACGCTGATGGACGCCTACATCGCCCTGATGATGCCGCACACCACGCCGTTCAACGGCGCCTCGAACGGCGGAGTGACGGGCCGTCCGCGCGGCGAGGACCAGCGCAACATCCTCTCCTACGCGCGCGGCAAGCTCGACGAGTCGCGCACGGACGAGGGCACGACCATGCGCGTCCTGCGCGGCGACGGAGTCGACACCTGGACCGCCGTCGCGATGACCTGGGTCGACCACGACGGCTCGCGCTTCAGCGCGGTCCGCGCCTGGTACGTCCCGGCCGGCTCCCGGGTGCTCGAGGAGACCGTGCGGATCCGCGCGAGCGCCGAGGGCCCGGTCGACGTCGCCGCGCTCGACCGGGCGGCGGCGCACCGCTTCTCCGACGCGTCGCTGCGCGCGGCGGGCCTGGATCCGCTCGGCACCGATCGCGAGTTCTCGGCGCGTCTGCACGCGGTGCTCGGCATCGGAGCGGCGGGAGCCGGATCGAAGGCGATGAGCCTGCTCGCCCGCATCCAGGCCGGTCAGCAGATCACGACCGTCGACGACCTCTACAAGCGGCTCGTGCTCGAGGAGCCCGAGACCCTGGCCTCCGCCGACGCGGTCGTCGCCCACTTCGACGAGCTCGAGAGCACCCGGCAGCGGATGCTCACCGCGCGCCAGCAGGTCGCGGCACTCGAGCCGTTGCGGGGCCTGCGCCTGCGCATCGCCGCGTCCGCGGAGCGCGTGCGCCTCATCGACGCACTCGGGGAGTTCGATGCCCCGGTGTCGCCGGCGGCTCTGTGGCGCGCTGAGCAGCGCCTCGGCCTGCTGCGCGACGTCGAGGCCGAGCTGCGCGAGCGCACCCGCGCCGTCGACGCCGTGCTCCGCGAGAAGCGAGCCCTCGCCGAGGCGGCGGAGTCGGAGCGGGACGGGCTCGCCGAGGTGCTGCGGGCCTCCGGCGGCGACCGCCTCGAGACGGCCCAGCGCGAGCTCCGCGAGGTGGAGCGGCGGCTGGGCGCGGCGCGCGAGAACCGCGCCCGGCTCGAGGAGGACCTGCACGCTCTCGGCGAGCCGGAGACCACCCGCGAGCGGTTCGAGGCGGTGCTCGCCCGGGCGGCGAGCGCGGCCGACGCCAAGCGCAGCACCCGTGCGGCCTGGTCGGACGCGGTCGCCGAGCGGAAGGCCGCGGCGCGCGAGCTCGCCGAGCTCGAGGCGGAGCAGCGCTCGGCCTCGGACCGTCGGGACAGCATCCCCCGGCCTCTGCACGAGGCGCGGGAGCGGATCGCGGAGGCAGCCGGCCTCACCGCCGACGACCTGCCCTTCGTCGGCGAGCTGGTCGAGGTGCGTGCCGAGTTCGAGCCCTGGCGCGAGGCGTTCACGCTCGCCCTCGGCGGCTTCGCGACGACGCTGATGATCGACTCCGCCCACCTCGACCGCTTCCGCCGCGCCATCGACTCCCTCCGGCTCCCGGTCCGGCTCCGCTACGAGGGCGTGGAGACCGGGCTCGAGGAGGTGCGGGGCCTCGACCCGCAGACGCTCCCCGGGCGCCTCGACTACCGCGCCACCGCCTTCACCGGCTGGCTGCAGGACCGGCTCGAGGACCGCTTCGGCTACGTGTGCGTCGACAGCGCTGCGGAGCTCGGACGCCACCGGCTCGCCCTGACCCTCACCGGTCAGCTCTCGCAGGGGCAGCGCGGTGCGCACGGCGGCCACGGCGCCGCGAACGTCCTCGGCTTCTCCAACTCCCGTCGACTCCGCGAGCTGAACGCCCTGGTCGAGGCGGCCCGGGCCCGCAGCGCGGCGGCGGTCTCGGCGGCGTCGGCGGCGGAGGAATCCCTCGATGCACTCGACGACCGGATGACGCGTCACGCCCGCCTCGCGCTGGTGAGCTGGGAGACGGTCGACGTCGAGTCGCTGCTCGCCGAGCAGGAGCGCTGGGAGGCGGTCGGCGCCGAGGCTGCGGAGGCGAACCCCGAGCTCGCCGGGCTGCAGGAGCAGATCGACGGGCTGCGCGGCCGCCTCGAGCGCCTCCGCCAGGAGATCGCCCGCGCCGGTGTGGAGCGCGAGCGGATCGAGGCGGAGTGGGCCGTCGTGGTCGACGACGTCGACGCGAGCCAGGCGGTTCTCGATGCGGCGGAGCGCGCAGGACGCGAGCTCGACGACGACCAGCGCGCCTTCCTGGACGCCCGGTTCACGCTGACCGAGGCCGCGGCGTCCGGCAGCGCCTCGGACGTCCTGGTCCGCTTCGACGCAGCGCTCGCCACGGCAGCGCAGCGACTGGCGGAGGACCGCCGCTCCGCGGCCGAGGCGCACGAGCAGCAGCGCGAGAGCGCCGGCCGGATCATGGCCGGCTTCCTCGACCGCTGGCCGAACCCCAACCTGCTCGCGGACCCCGAGGCGTCCGCGGGCGACTTCGAGCGGCTGCTCGACGCCCTCGAGACCAGCGGCCTGCACCGGCTCGAGGCCGAGTGGCGCGACAGCCTGCTCACGCTCTCCGGCAACGACCTCACGAGCTTCGACTCCACGCTCGGCCGCTCGCTGCGAGAGATCCGCGAGCGGATCGAGCCGATCAACGTGATCATGCAGGATCTGCCGTTCTACGACGACGGCCACCGCCTGCAGATCACGACGCGCGAGAACCAGTCGGAGGTGCGCCGTCGCTTCCGCCGCGAGCTCCGCGAGGTGCGCGCGCAGATCCAGGCCGTGTCCGCGGAGGAGGAGCGCGAGCAGGTCTACCGGCGGATGTCCCGGCTCATCCAGCGGCTGCGGCGCACCGCGCCCGACTTCGGCGACCTCGTCGACGTCCGCAACCACGTCCGGGTCAGCGCCGAGCGCGTGGACGCCGTCACCCGAGCGCACGTGGCGCTGTACGACCACATCGGCGAGAAGTCCGGCGGGGAGTCGCAGGAGCTGATCGCCTTCATCGTCGGAGCGGCGCTGCGCTACCAGCTCGGCGACGCGGGAGCCGACCGCCCCCGGTACGCCCCGGTCTTCATGGACGAGGCGCTGATCAAGGCCGACGCCCACTTCACCAAGCGGGCGATCGGTGCGTGGCGCGGTCTCGGCTTCCAGCTCGTGATCGGCGCCCCGAACGACAAGTACAGCGCGATCGAGCCGCACGTCGAGGTGGAGTACGACATCCTCAAGGACACGCGCGGACGCTCCTGGGCCAGGCCGAAGGTGGGCCTGGCCCCCTAGGGCTTCGTGCCGATCTTCGCGTGGCTGCGCGAGTAGGCGAAGTAGATCGCGAAGCCCACGGCCAGCCAGATCAGGAAGCGCAGCCAGGTCTCGATCGAGAGGTTGAGCATCAGGTAGGTGCAGATCAGGGCGGAGAGGAGCGGGAGCCACGGGTTCAGCGGGACCCGGAAGCCGCGCTTCAGGTCGGGCCGCTTGCGGCGCAGCACCACGACGCCGACCGAGACCAGCACGAACGCCGAGAGCGTGCCGATGTTGACCATCTCCTCGAGCACGCCGATCGGAGTGAGCCCGGCGAGCAGCGCGACGACGATGGTCACGACCACGGAGGTGAACCACGGCGTGCGCAGGCGCGGGTGGACGGTGGCCAGGCGCCGGGGGAGGAGTCCGTCGCGCGCCATCGCGAAGATGATGCGCGTCGCTCCGATCAGCAGCGTCAGCACGACGGTGGTCAGACCGGCGACGGCGCCGGCCGAGATGACCGTCGCCATCCAGGTCTGCCCGTGGTAGGCGAACGCGTTGGCGAGCGCGGCCGACGGGTCGAGCTCGCGGTAGGGGACCATGCCGGTCACGACGAGGGCGACGGCGCAGTACAGGACCGTGCAGATGATCAGCGACGCGATGATGCCGATGGGCAGGTCGCGCTGGGGGCGGCGGGTCTCCTCCGCGGTCGTCGCGACGACGTCGAACCCGATGTAGGCGAAGAACACCAGGGAGGCGCCGGCGATGATGCCGCCGACCCCGAACGTGGCCGGCTCGATGCCCGAGAGGAACTGGAGCAGCGGCTGGGTCAGACCGGACGCGGACTGCGAGGGCTCGGCGGCGGGGACGAACGGCGTGTAGTTGGCTGTGTTGACGAACTGCAGGCCCGCGATGATGACGAACAGGACGATGAACAGCTTGATCGCGACGAGCACCAGGTTGACGCGCAGCGATTCCTTGATCCCGAAGGTCATCAGCGCGCCGAGCACGAGGACGAGCAGGATCGCCGGCACGTCGACCACGCCGCCGTAGGTGAGCGCCGGCGGGAGAGTCACTCCCAGCTGCTGCAGCAGCGACCCGAGGTACGCGCTCCACCCCTGCGCGACCACGCTCGCTCCGAGGAACAGCTCGAGGATCAGGTCCCAGCCGATGATCCAGGCGAAGAGCTCGCCGAGGGAGGCGTAGGAGAAGGTGTAGGCGGAGCCCGACACCGGGACCGTGGAGGCGAACTCGGCGTAGCACATGGCCGCGAGGGCGCAGGCGAAGGCGGCGACGACGAAGCTCAGGACGATCGCCGGTCCGGCGATGTCGTGGGCGGCGCGGCCGGTGAGGGTGAAGATGCCGGCGCCGATGACGACTCCGACGCCGAAGACCGTGAGATCGAGCGCGGTCAGCGACTTCTTGAGCTTGTACTCGGGCTCATCGGTGTCGGCGATCGACTGCTCGACGGACTTGGTGCGGAGGAGGCTCACGGTGGTTCTCTCTGTGGGCTGCGGTATGGAGGCGCGAGGGCCATTGGGGAGGATAGCGGGGCGGGCCCCTCTGCCGCGCCCGGCGTCGCGCGAGTACGCTTCCCGGCCATGAGCAGGATCTTCTCTGTGGCGTTCGCCGACGTGCACCCCCTCTACGTGGCGAAGGCGGAGCGCAAGGGCCGGACGAGGGAGGAGGTCGACGAGGCGGTCCGCTGGCTCACAGGCTTCTCGGACGAGGAGCTGGCCCGGCACCTCGAGAGCAGGACGACCTTCGAGGAGTTCTTCGCGGCGGCGCGCCTGCCTCCGCAGGCCTCGGCGATCACGGGGGTGATCTGCGGCGTGCGGGTCGAGACGATCGAGGATCCGCTGATGCAGCGCATCCGGTACCTCGACAAGCTGATCGACGAGATCGCGAAGGGACGGCCGATGGCGAAGGTGCTGCGGGCTCCCGCGGCCGGCTGAGCCGCCGGCCCCGAGCGCTCCTCCACAGGCGCCGATCCGCTCCGGTTCTCCCCGGTCCGGGCCGGCGGGATCTCGCGCCGCCGGCGACGCGAGCAGGGTGTCGGACATGACATCCACACAGCGAACCCCTGCTCCTCCGTCCCGCCGCCGCGATCCCGAAGTCCTGCGGGCGAGCGCGATCCAGGACCTCCTGGCGGCCGTCCCCTCCATCATCGGCATCCGACCGGAGGAGTCCGTCGTGGTGGTGCCGTTCCTCGGCACGCGCGCCGGGGGAGGCTTCCGGATCCCGCTCCCGGAGACGCTGCGCGGGATGGAGGCGGAGGCGCTGGCGGGCGGCTGCGCGGCCATGATGGAGACGATGCCGCGGGCCACCGGTGTGCTGGTGGTGGTCTGCACCCGTGCGGGCTACGCCGAGGAGCGGGGGATCCCGCATCTCGACCTCGGCCACGCGGTGCTCCGGCGCCTGGAGCGCACGCGCCTGGACATCATCGCCGTGGCCTGCATCGCCGCCGACGGATGGGGGCGCTACACGGACGCCGAGGAGTGCCGCAGGCCACGTCCGCTCCTCGAGATCGAGCGGAGCGAGACCGGCGTCCTCGCCCGAGCGGTGGCCGACGAGCCACTGGACATGGACGCGCTCTCCGTGCTGCCGCCGGTCGCCGAGGAGGATCGCGCGCTCGTCGCGGAGGTGCTCCGCCGGCCGCCCCTGGTCGGCGACACGGAACGGCTCGTCGAGCGCTGGCTCAGTGGACCGCGGGACGTCCGCCGCGAAGGACTGATCGTGCGGACCCTGCAGTCGCCGCCCCTCCGCGACCGGGTGACCGTGCAGATCGCGCGGAGCCCGCAGGCAGGAGTGGGAGTGCCGCCCGGCGCGGTGGGCGACGCCCGCGCCGGAACGGACGACGACCACGACCTCGAGCTGTCGGCCCTGCTGCTCGGCAGCGGGCGTGCTCCGGAGCGCGGCCGTCTGGCGCGGGCGACCGGGCTCCTCGCCCGCGCCGCCGCGCTGGCGCCGGAGGAGGCGCGCTCCTCCGTGCTCACCGTTCTCGCGTGGTGCTGGTGGGCGAGGGGTGTCTCGAGCCTCGCCGGGCTCCACCTCGACGAGGCGCTGCGGCTCGACCCCGACGACTCGATGGCCCGGCTCTACGCCTCGCTGTTCGCGGCCCGCCCCCTGCCGGACTGGGTGCTCGCGGCCGCTGCCGAGGCGCTCGACGCCGCGAGCGCCTGAGGTCGGGCGCCGGCCGGTGCGCTCGTCCCGGAGACGGATGCTCTTGCGCGGGGGAGGGGACGGCCCTAATGTGCAACCACATGGTTGTACGAATGGACGCCGACATCGACCTGCTCTTCCGGGCGCTGGCCGACAGCACCCGCCGCGACATCGTCGCCCGGGTGCTGGTCGGCGAGCAGTCCGTCTCCGCACTCGCGGCGCGCTACGAGATGTCGTTCGCGGCGGTGCAGAAGCACGTGGCCGTCCTCGAGCGGGCGGCACTCGTCCGCAAGCGGAGGAGGGGGCGGGAGCAGCTGGTGCAGGGCGAGGTCGCCGCAGTGCGGCGGGCGTCGCGCCTGCTCGACGCCTACGAGCAGCTGTGGGCGGGGAGGATCGACCGCATGTCGGACCTCCTCGACGAGGAGTGACACCCGCGAGCCGACCGGCGCGCGGGATCTGCTGGAGGGAGAGGCGCGATGAGCGTGCTGCAGTCCGTGAAGGACATCGAGGAACTGACCCTGACCGTGACCGCCGAGTTCGACGCGCGGATCGAGCGCGTCTGGCTCCTCTGGACGGATCCGCGCCGCCTCGAGCGCTGGTGGGGGCCGCCGACCTGGCCGGCGACCTTCGAGCGGCACGAGCCGGTCGAGGGCGGACGGAGCGCCTACGTCATGACGGGACCGGACGGCGAGCAGGCGCGCGGCTGGTGGCGCGTGACCCGGGTGGAGGAGCCGACGCGGTTCGAGTTCGAGGACGGCTTCGCCGACGAGCGCGGCGACCCGGTCGACGCGCTGGGGATCACCCGGGCCACGGTCACCCTCGACGAGATCGAGCCGGGGCGCACGCGGATGGTCCTCAGCAGCCGTTTCGAGTCGGTC
Source organism: Rathayibacter sp. AY1A2 (assembly GCF_002930935.1). Lineage (NCBI taxonomy): Bacteria > Bacillati > Actinomycetota > Actinomycetes > Micrococcales > Microbacteriaceae > Rathayibacter > Rathayibacter sp. AY1A2. The sequence goes on from NZ_PSTP01000011.1 coordinate 28,060, forward strand.
GAGCAGCTCGAGCAGATGGTCCAGATGGGCATGGAGGAGGGACTCCGCCAGGCGATGGGGCAGATCGACGCGATCCTGCTCGAGGACTGAGTCGGCGCCGTCGCCCCGAAGGCCTCGGCGCTCGCCGCGCCGAGCCTCCGTGTGGAGGAGCCGCCCGCGCTACTGCTCGGAGTCGGTGAGGGCGGCGGCGTAGGCGCGGACGGAGCGCTGGTACCGGGGGAGCCCCGGAGCCAGCGCCTCCAGCGCGATCCGCAGGGCCTCGTCGACGCGCCCGGCGCTGTGCAGGGCGAGCGCGAGGAACACCTCCCGCGCGGAGCCCACCGCGGGGTGCGCGGCGGCGCCGGCGAGGAGGTCGATCGCCTCATCGGTGCGGCCGAGGTTCCGGAGTGTCGAGGCGTACTGGATCGTCAACCGCGCCCGCCGCTCGTCATCCAGGCCGGCGGCGAGGGCGCGCTCGTACTCGACCGCCGCCTCCGCCCCGTGTCCCGCGCTGTCGAGGCCGCCGCCCAGCTCGAAAGCGGCGACTCCGTCGTGTCCCGGGTAGCGGGCTGCGAGGACGCGCATCCGCTCGACGACGCCGTCCGGGTCGTCCTGAGCGTCGAGGCGCTCGACCGCCGCGAGCCAGAGGGCGAGCGCGTCGGTCTCGGGGCGGTCGGGGTCGGAGGCGCGTGTCTCGATCACGCCTCCGACGCTACCGCGCCCGCACAGTGCGGGGAGCGGGGCTACGAGGCGGTCGAGTCGGCGCCGTCGTCGTCCGACTCGCCGTCGTCGGAGCCGGAGGTGCCCGCTCCGACCGGCGCGGCGCGTCGGCCGGCCTCGATCAGGGCGGTCGACGCAGCCGCTCCGCCGACCAGGGCGACCAGCGCCCAGCCGGCTCCCCACTTGCGCTTGCCGATCAGGGCGTCGAACGAGAGCGCGCCGGGGCCGTCCGCGACGATCGCGGCCGTCGCCGCGACGAGGACGGCGTTGTACTCCCACCCGCCGCCCGCGTTCCACAGGCCGTTGCTCCAGTGCACCTTGCGCACGGCGGTGACCATCGTGGCGACGAGTCCGGCGGCGGCGAGCGGAGTCGCGGCGCCGAGGGCGAGGGCGGCGCCTCCGGCCGTCTCGGTCACCGCTGCGGCGACGGCGTTGCGCCGGGCCGGGTGCATCTCCAGGCTCGACATCATCTGCTCGGTGCCGTCGAGGCCGGGGCCGTCGAACGAGCCCCGCAGCTTCTGCAGACCGTGTCCGACGAAGAGCCCGCCGACGGCGAGACGGAGAACGAGTGAGCCGACCTTCATGGTGACCTCCGGGGTGGGGTGGGGACGTGTAGTGCGAGGGTCCCGGTTGCGCCGCGCCCGGTCAAGGGGTCGCGCCCGGCGAGCGGGCCGCGCGGGAGGTGTGCGCGCTCGGGGAGGGCTCAGAGCAGCGTGTAGGCGGAGGCGTCCATCATCACGGTGCCGTCGGTGCACACCTGGAGCTCGGCGGGGGCGCGGACCGCGCCGTCCGGGGCGTCGAGGACCTCGGCGACGAGGTACGCGGAGGTCCCGACCGTGCAGCCGTAGGCGCCGGGGGAGTGCCAGGCGACCCGGACGTCCGCCCGGGCGCCCGGGACGAGGATCACGGGAGCGTCGGGGTTCGGGCCGGACGCGTCGGCGACCGCGCTGATCCGGTTCCCGTCGGCGTCGGTCGCGTAGACGCCGGGGATTCCCGCGAGAGCGCAGTCGGAGGAGGAGGTGCTGGTGAGCACGAGGTCGAAGGCGCTGTTCCCGGCACCCGACGCGTCGGGGTCGGGGCGGTACTCCATCGTCAGGTCGGAGCCCGTGCAGCGCGCCGCCGCCGGATCCGCGGCGGGAGAACCGGTCGACGAGGGCTCGGGGGTCGCCGTGACCGTCACGGTCACGGTGGGAGTCGGCGTCGCAGCGGGAGTCGGCGAAGACGTCGGGGTCGCGGTCGCGGTCGGCGTCGGGAGCGGCGTCCGCGCGGACGGGGCTCCGCCGCTGCCCGCGCAGCCGGAGAGGACGAGGACGAGTGCTGCTGCTGCCGGCGCGGAGGCGCCGGTCCGGTGCGAGAACGTGCTCATGTCCGCAGTCTGCCACCGCCCGGACCGAACGGCCCCGCGGATCCGCGAGCATGCTCGGAGATCCCGGACAGGGAGGCGGAGGACCGATGCGGCGGGCGTCCGGAGGTGCCCCTCCTCGCGCCCGCCGCACCGGGGTCGGCGCTAGACGCGGACGACCATCTTCCCGGTGTTGCCGCCGCTCATCATCGAGAGGAACGCGTCCACGGCGTGGTCGATGCCGTCGACGACGGTCTCGTCGTAGGCGATCTCTCCGTCGGCGAACCAGCCGGCCATCAGCCGGTTGAACTCCGGCGCGTGGTCGAGGTAGCCGGACAGCGTGAATCCGCGCAGCGTGAGACCGCGGGTGATGATGTTCGCCATGTTGTCGGGGCCGGGCGTCTTCTCGGTGCTGTTGTAGCCGGCGATCGCTCCGCAGAGCGCCGCGCGGCCGCCGTCGCGGAAGGCGTCGAGGGCCGCTTCGAGGTGGTCGCCGCCGACGTTGTCGAAGTACACGTCGATCCCGTCGGGCGCGGCCTCGGCCAGCTGCTCGCGGACCGGGCCGGAGTGGTAGTCGAAGGCGGCGTCGTAGCCGTACTTCTCGGTGAGCAGGGCGACCTTCTCGGCCGAGCCCGCGGATCCGACGACCCGCTCGGCTCCGAGGAGGCGCGCGATCTGACCGGCGGCCGAGCCGACGGCTCCCGCGGCGCCCGAGACGAAGACGGTGTCGCCCTCCTTCATGCCCGCGATGGCGGTGAGCCCGACGTACGCGGTGAGTCCGGTCATCCCGAGGATGCCGAGGCGGAGCGAGAGCGGCACTCCGGGGATCTCGGGGACGACGCGGAACTGCGACGAATCGGCCTGCACGACGTCGCGCCAGCCGAGCTGGTGCAGGACCGCGCTGCCGACGGGGAACGCGGGGTCGTCGGAGACGGTCACCCGGCCGACGGCACCGCCGGTCATGGTCTCGCCGAGGGCGAAGGGCGGGGTGTAGCTCTTCACGTCGTTCATGCGGCCGCGCATGTAGGGGTCGACCGAGAGGAAGGCGTTCTCGACGCGGATCTCGCCCGCGGCCGGATCGCCGTACTCGACGGTCGCGGTCCGGAAGTCCTCGGCGACGGGCCAGCCGTCGGGGCGGCGGACGAGCTGGATCTGGGTGCTGGTGACGGTGCTCATAGGACCTTTCGTGGTGGTGGAGCGGAGGGGATCAGAGTGAGAGGCCGACGGCGAGAGCGATCACCGCGAGCAGACCCGGGGTCATCTGGGTCAGCGCGGCGCGGCGCTTGGTCGGAGCGGAGAGGAGCAGGACGAGTGCTGCGGCGACCATCGATCCGGCGCCGACGAACACGAGGGCCGCGCCGACGGCGGTGGCGCCGATCGCGACGGCGACGATGCCCGCCACGGTGACGACGGCGAGGAAGAGGTTGTAGAAGCCCTGGTTGTAGGCCATTTCCTTCGTCGCCTCCGCCTCGCCGGCGGTCGTGCCGAACGTCGATCGGGCGCGCGAGGTCGTCCAGAGGACCGACTCGAGCACGAAGATGTAGACGTGCAGCGCCGCGGCGAGAGCGGCGAGCACCAGTCCGAGAACGATCACGGCGGGCCTCCAGGCGATGGTCGTGATGCGGAGGGCTCCGCACCGATTGTGTAACGACCAGTCCACAATATACTGGAGCGAGCGGTCCGCGCCAGTGCGGCGCCGCAGCTGTCACCCCTCAGGAGGAGCACCGTGGGTCGCACGCAGGGCTTCGACACCGAGCAGGTCGTCCGCGCCGCCCGCGCCGTCTTCTGGGAGAGCGGCTTCGAGGAGGCGTCGCTCCCGGACCTGGAGTCCGCGACAGGACTGCGCCGCTCCAGCCTCTACCACGCCTTCGGCAGCAAGCGCGGGCTCTTCGACGCTGCCGTGCAGAGCTACCTCGACGAGGTGGTGCGGCCCCGGCTCGCCCCGCTCGTCGATCCGCGAGGGGCGTCGCCGACGGCGCTCGAGGAGTACTTCACCGGGCTGCGGGCGGCGCTCGCCGACTCCCGCACGCTCTCCGCGAGGAGCGGCTGCCTGCTGCTCAACGCCGCGGGCGCGCCGATCGCGCGCGACGACGCCGTGCGCGAGGTGATCGCCGACTACCGGGCCGAGCTGCTGGGCGCACTGCGCGCCGGAGCGCTGGCCCGCTGGCCCCACGCGCAGGCGTGGGCGTCGGCTCAGGCGGACGTCCTCGTGTCGCTCCTGGTGGCCGCGCTCGTGCTGGCCCGCGTCGATCCGGCGCAGTCGCTCGCCACCGTGGACGCCGCGCTCGCGCTCGTCCGATCCTCCGCGCCCTGACGGCCGTCGCGACGAACGCCGGAGCACCGCTCTCGCGCCGGGCCCGCCCTCGCACCCGGCGCGCCGGGTCGGCCCGCACAGCACGACGCCCCCGTGCGCCTCGCGTCCCGGTGGGACGGATGCGCGCGGGGGCGTCGGACGGGCGGGGTCAGTCGGTGCCGGCGTCGAACGCCGCACCCTCCGAGGCCAGGTCGGTGGCGCGTCCGAGCGCATCGGCCGCTGCGGACCCGCCGCCCTCGGTGATCGCGTCGGCCTCGCCGATCTCGAGCTCGCCGACGAGCTCGGCGGTCGGACCGCCGACGAGGCCGGCGGCCGCGTACTGCTCGAGCCGCGAGCGGGAGTCGGCGATGTCGAGGTTGCGCATCGTGAGCTGCCCGATGCGGTCCTCGGGGCCGAAGGCGGCGTCGCCGACCCGCTCCATCGAGAGCTTGTCGGGGTGGTAGCTCAGCGCGGGGCCGGTCGTGTCGAGGATCGTGTAGTCGTCGCCGCGGCGCAGTCGCAGGGTGACCTCCCCGGAGACGGCCGAGCCGACCCAGCGCTGGATGGACTCGCGCAGCATCAGCGACTGCGGGTCGAGCCAGCGGCCCTCGTACATCAGGCGGCCGAGACGGCGGCCCTCCGAGTGGTACTGCGCGACGGTGTCCTCGTTGTGGATCGCGTTCAGCAGGCGCTCGTAGGCGATGTGCAGCAGCGCCATGCCGGGGGCCTCGTAGATGCCGCGGCTCTTGGCCTCGATGATCCGGTTCTCGATCTGGTCCGAGACGCCGAGCCCGTGGCGTCCGCCGATCGCGTTCGCCTCGAGCACGAGCGCGACGGCGTCCGAGAACTCGACGCCGTTCAGCGCGACGGGACGGCCGGCCTCGAAGCGCACCGAGACGACCTCGGAGGCGATCTCGACCTCGTCGCGCCACGACGCGACCCCCATGATCGGCTCGACGAGCTCGAGGCCGCTGGAGAGCTCCTCGAGGCGCTTGGCCTCGTGGGTGGCGCCCCAGATGTTGGCGTCGGTCGAGTAGGCCTTCTCGGTGGCGTCGCGGTAGGGGAAGCCGCGGGCGACCAGCCACTCCGACATCTCGGTGCGGCCGCCGAGCTCGTTGACGAACTGCACGTCGAGCCAGGGCTTGTAGATGCGCAGGCGGGGGTTGGCGAGCAGGCCGTAGCGGTAGAACCGCTCGATGTCGTTGCCCTTGTAGGTCGAGCCGTCGCCCCAGATGTCGACGCCGTCCTCGCGCATGGCGCGGACGAGGAGGGTGCCGGTCACGGCGCGGCCGAGGGGGGTGGTGTTGAAGTAGGTCTTGCCGCCGGAGCGGATGTGGAAGGCGCCGCACTGCAGGGCGACGAGCCCCTCCTCGACCAGCGCGCTCTTCGCGTCGACGAGGCGCGAGATCTCGGCGCCGTACTGGGCCGCGCGGGACGGGACGCTCTCGATGTCGGGCTCGTCGTACTGGCCGATGTCGGCCGTGTACGTGCAGGGCACCGCGCCCTTCTCGCGCATCCAGGCGACGGCGACGGATGTGTCGAGGCCTCCTGAGAATGCGATTCCGACACGCTCGCCCACGGGCAGACTGCTCAACACTTTCGACATGCCTCCGATTTTAGGAGGAACGGGGACCTCCTCCGTGCCGCGGGAGGTCCGAGCCGCCTCCCGGGGCGCCGGCGCGGGGTGCGCTCCGGCCGTGGGAGCACGTCCTCCGTCGATCCGCGTCGATCGCCGCCGCCCCCGACCGGGGCGCGCGAGCCGGCCGGAGGCTCCGTGGTCCGGAGGCGGCGCCCGCGCCCCCGGCGCGGATCGGCCCGCTCCGGCTGAGTAGTTCCGCGCGGCCCGGATGGACGGCCGTGGCGAGCGCGTGCCAGGCTCCGCTCGACCCCGGCTTCCGCCGCCGCCGACTCCGAAAGGGCTCTCCGTGCCACGACCTCCTCATCGCCTCGCGGCGATGACCCTCGCCTGCCTGCTCGCCGCGGGCGGTTCCGCCGCTCTGGCGCCGTCCGCCCTCGCGACGCAGGCCGTCGCCGAGACTCCGACCGCCTTCGTCCCGGGGGAGACTCCGCCCGCAGAGGCGCGCGGATCGCAGACCTACACGAACGCCCTCCTCGGCGGCGACTCGCTCGACGCGGGAGAGCGCATCTTCTCGAACGGAGACTCCGCGAGCTTCGAGATGCAGGCGGACGGCAACGCCGTGATCTACGACGCCGGGCGCCGCCCCGTCTGGAGCACCAGGACCCAGGGCACCGGTGCGACCACGGTGCGGATGCAGGAGGACGGCAACCTCGTCGTCGTGACCGGCTCCGGCACGCCCGTCTGGGCGTCCGGGACCGCGGGAGAGACCGGCGCGCTCGCCCTCATCCAGGACGACGGGCAGCTCGTGCTCGTCCGCCCGAACGGGGACACGGCCTGGTCCTCGGCCGACGAGCAGGAGCCCGAGCCGGAGCCGATCGCCGACGTCCTCGACAGCGGGCGCGAGCTCTCTCCGGGACAGCAGCTGACCGCCTCGGACGGCCGCTCGCGCGCCGTGATGCAGAGCGACGGCAATCTCGTCGTCTACGTGGACGGATCGCCGCGCTGGAGCTCCGTCACCTCCGGAGCGGGCAACCGCCTCGCGATGCAGACCGACGGGAACGCGGTGGTCTCGGCCCCCGGGTCCGGCGTGCGCTGGCAGGCGGGAACGCCCGGGAACCCGGGCGCGCGGATGCGGATGCAGAACGACGGCAACCTGGTGATCACCGCCGCCTCCGGACGGCCGCTCTGGGCGAGCTCGACCTCGCGCGCGCCCGAGATCCGCGACGTCCTCTCCTCCGGCTCGCGGCTCAGCCGGGGACAGCAGCTCACCTCGCCGGACGGCCGGTCGCGCGCCTCCCTGCAGGGCGACGGCAATCTCGCGGTCTACTCGCGGGGGGACGTCCGCTGGGGCGCCGGCACCCAGGGCGAGGGCGAGACGCTCTCGATGCAGTCCGACGGCAACGCCGTGGTCACCTCCGCCTCGGGCCGACCCCTCTGGGCCTCGGGTACGGCGGGCAACCCGGGATCCCGCCTGCAGATGCAGAACGACGGCAACCTGGTCGTCTACTCCGCCTCGGGCCGCGCGCTGTGGGCGAGCGACACCCCTCCGGCGCCGCCCGCGCCCGCCGTCCGGGACACCCTCTCCTCCGGGAGCCGGCTCACGTCCGGACAGCTGCTGCGCTCCTCAGACGGAGGGAGCGAGGCGGTCATGCAGGGCGACGGCAACCTCGTCGTGTACTCGCGCGGCTCGGCCCGCTGGGCGGCCGGCACGTCCGGAGGCGGCAACCGGCTCGAGATGCAGTCCGACGGCAACGCCGTGGTCTACGCGGGCTCCGGCGGAGCGCGCTGGCAGTCCGGCACGGCGGGCAGCCCGGGCTCCCGGATGGTCATGCAGAACGACGGCAACCTGGTGATCTACTCGCCGCAGGGCCGCGCACTCTGGGCGAGCACGCAGGCCGCGGCGCCGGCGCCGGCGCCGGCACCGGCGCCCGGCCCGGGACGACCTGCTTATCCCGGCGACGCCGTGAACTGCGACGACTTCCCGGACCAGGCCTCAGCTCAGCGGTACTTCGACCTGTACTACCCGTACTACGGCGATGTCGCCGGGCTCGACAGGGACGACGACGGGCTCGCCTGCGAGTCCAACTGAAGGCAGCGAAGGTCCGCCCCTGACGGAGGGGCGGGCCTTCGGCCGTGCTCCGACGACGAGAGCCTCACCCTCCTCTCTCAGGCCCGAGCGGTCCCCTGCAGGCTTCCGGGCCACGCTCGCGGGTATCGAGTGGCGAAGACGACCCGCCTGCGCGAGAGGCTCTGCGGCAGACGACCATCGACAAGGCGCCTTGCGCACTGATGCTCCGCTGCCGCCCGAGCTCCCGCGCCGCCGGCGACCCGGCATGCTGGGGCAGGACTCCGCCGACGACGCGGATCGGAAGGACGCCATGACCCCGACGACCCCCTCCAGCCGCGAGAGCCTGCTGGTCACCCCTGACGAGCTCGCCGAGCTCATGGCCTCCACCGAGCCGCCGCTCGTCCTCGACGTGCGCTGGCGCCTCGACCGGCCCGACGGCCGCCCGGAGTACCTCGCGGGCCACCTGCCCGGCGCGGTGCACGTCGACCTCGATCACGAGCTGGCCGCCCACGGCGAGCCGGAGGAGGGGCGCCACCCGCTGCCTCCGATCGAGGTGCTGCAGGAGGCGGCGCGCGGCTGGGGGCTCCGCGGGGGCCGGTCCGTCGTCGTGTACGACGACGCGCGTAGCGTCCCGGCCGCGCGGGCCTGGTGGCTGCTGCGGGCGACGGGAGTGGAGGACGTCCGCCTGCTCGACGGGTCGCTCGCCGGCTGGATCCGCTCGGGGCGGGAGCTCGAGACGGGCGACGTCCCGCGCGAGCGGGGCGACGTCGAGCTGGCCTACGGTCGGCTCCCGGTGCTGGACATCGACGAGGCGGCGGCGCTGCCCTCGGCGGGCGTCCTGCTCGACGCCCGCGCCCCTGAGCGGTACCGCGGCGAGGTCGAGCCGATCGACCCGCGGGCGGGCCACATCCCCGGCGCTCGGAACGCTCCCGCGTCCGCGGCGCTCGACTCCGCGGGGCGGTTCCGGCCCGCCTCCGACCTGCGCGCCGGATTCGAGGCGCTCGGCGTGCGGGAGGACGCCCCCGTCGGCGTGTACTGCGGCAGCGGCGTCTCGGCCGCGGTCGACGTCGTCGCGCTCACGCTCGCGGGCTTCGCGCCGGCGCTCTACCCGGGCTCCTGGTCGCAGTGGTCGAGCACGCCGGGCCGGACGGTGGCGACCGGCCCGGAGGCCTGAACCGCCTGCTCCGGAGCGCCCGCGGAGCTCAGCTGAGGCGGGAGTGCTCGCCGAGGTGGTGCCAGGTGCGGTTGTGGTAGACGAGCGGCGCCGTGGTCTCGGAGTCCTCGGGCACGTGGGCCTCGAGGGCGTGCACGGCGACGATCGTGGACGATCCCGCCTCCATGCGGTTGATCACCGTGCCGCGGATCCAGGCGGCGGCGCCCGGGAAGAACGGCTCGCCCGTGGGCAGCCGCGACCAGAGCGACGTGTCGGCGAAGCGGTCGATGCCGCTGGTCGAGCCCAGGCGCGCCAGGTCGAGCTGCTCCGCCCCGAGCAGGTGCACGACCAGCGTCTCGGACGCCTGGATGGCCGGAGAGCTGGACGAGGCGGACGAGAGCGAGAAGACGAACAGCGGCGGCTCGGCGCTCACCGAGAAGACGGAGGTCGCGGTCAGGGCGACCGGGCCGGTGCCCGGGTCGGCAGTGATCAGCGCGACTCCGGCGGCGTGGTTGCGGAACGCGAGCTTGAAGTCCTCCGGGGAGAGTCCGGCGAAGGCGCGGTGCTCCGGCTCGCGGTCCGGGGTGGTGGCGAGGTTCTCGCGGCTCATCGGAGACTCCTGATCGATCGAGGGTGCGGCACGGGGTGGTGGCCCGCCGTCGCGCCGCAGCACGGCTCCTCCAGACTGGCGCACCGGCCGGGGGAGGGCCGCCCCATTGCGGAGTATGACGCCGCCACCTCGGGGAACGCCGATCCGCCGCTCCCTGTTCCCGATCACGCCGGATCGGGTGCGCGTCGTCGGCGCCGGCGTCCGCGCACCCGTCGCTCGCCCTCAGCGCAACCCGTCGCTGCGGCCGCGGTCTGCGCGCAGACTCGAGGGCATGGCCCACCGTCAGCGCACGTCCACCGCGCGTCCCGAGAGCAAGACCTGCGCCTCCTGCGGTCGCGAGATCGAGTGGCGCGCGAAGTGGGCGCGCGACTGGGAGGACGTCCGCTACTGCTCGGACGCCTGCCGCCGTCGCGGAGTCGGACCGGAGGAGGCGCGCCTCGAGGAGGAGATCCGCACCGTCCTGCTCGCGCGAGCGGCGGCGTCGACGGCGTGCCCGTCCGAGGTCGCGCGCCGGGTCGGCGGCGAGGAGTGGCGGCCGCTGATGGAGCCCGTGCGCCGGGCCGCGCGCCGCCTGGTCGACCGGGGCGAGATCGACATCGTGCAGGGCGGACAGGTCGTCGACCCCTCGCGGGCGAAGGGCCCGATCCGGCTGCGGCGGCGCCCCGGAGGACCCCTGTCGCCGGGCAGCGCCGCGGGCTAGCCTCAGCAGATGCCCAGCAGCGACGCCGTCGTCCTCACCGTCCCCGGACCGCACGGCGACCGGGAGGTGCGGATCTCGAGCCCCGAGCGCGTGCTGTTCCCGGAGCCGGGCATCACCAAGCGCGAGGTCGCGGAGTACCTGATCGCCGTCGGCGAGCCGTTCGTCGCGGCGAACGGCGGCCGCCCCGTCTCGCTGCAGCGCTTCTCCTCCGGGATCGAGGGCGAGCAGTTCTTCTCGAAGAACCCGCCCAAGGGCGCGCCCGAGTACGTCCGGTCCGTCCCGGTGACGTACCCGAGCGGGCGGGTGCATCCGCAGCTCGTGATCGACGAGCCCGCGGCCGCCGTCTGGGCGGCGCAGATGAACACCGTCGTCTTCCACCCGTGGGCGTCCCGCGCCGATGCGCCCGACCTGCCCGACCAGCTCCGGATCGACCTCGACCCGCAGCCCGGCACCGACGTCGCCGACGCGGTCGTCGCCGCGCACGCGCTGCGGGAGGTCCTGCGGGAGGCCGGCCTCGACCCGTTCGTGAAGACGTCCGGCAACCGCGGCCTGCACGTCTTCGCGCCGATCGTCGCCGAGCACGAGTTCCTCGACGTCCGCCACGCGGTGATCGCCGCGGCGCGCGAGCTGGAGCGGCGGATGCCCGGGCAGGTCACGACGGCGTGGTGGAAGGAGGAGCGCGGCGAGCGGATCTTCGTCGACTTCAACCAGGCCAACCGCGACCGGACGATCGCCGGTGCCTACAGCCCGCGGCCGCTCGCGCACGCTCCCGTCTCCACTCCGCTGGACTGGGACGAGCTCGACGGCGTCGACCCGCGGGCCTTCACGATCCGCACGGTCCCGGCGCGCCTCGCCGAGCGCGGTGATCCGTGGGCACGGATGCACAACGCCCCCGGCCGCCTCGACGCCCTGCTCGGCTGGTGGGAGCGCGATGTCGCCGCCGGCCTCGGCGAGCTGCCGTTCCCGCCCGACTTCCCCAAGATGCCGGGCGAGCCGCCCCGCGTGCAGCCCAGCCGCGCGAAGAAGGCCTAGCCGAGGACGTCGCCGAGGTCGTACGCGGTCGGCTGCTCCAGCTGCTCCATGGTGGAGGAGGCGGCGTCGCGGTCCGGGCGCCAGCGCTCGAACTGCACGGTGTGCCGGAAGCGGTCGCCCTCGCGCTGGTCGTAGCGGACCTCGAGCACGAGCTCGGGACGCAGGCGCACGAAGGAGGTGTCGCGGCCGATCGAGAACCGGCTCCGCTCGCCCTCGCCGCGCACCGGTGCTCCCTCCGCGTCGCGCTCGACCGCGGGTGCGAGCTCCTCCAGCAGCTGCACGCGACGCTCGTCGCTGAAGGCCGAGGCCCCGCCGACCTGGCGGACCTCTCCGTCGTCGCCGTGCAGGCCGAGCAGGATCGAGCCCACGCCCGGCTTGGAGGCGTGCTCGCGGTACCCGATCGCGATCACGTCGGCCGTGCGGTGGTGCTTGACCTTGAGCACGGCGCGCTTCCCGGGGGAGTAGGGCGCGGCCAGGGGCTTCGCCACGACGCCGTCCAGTCCTGCGCCCTCGAAGCGCTCCAGCCAGTCGCGCGCCAGGGCCTCGTCGTCGGTGGCGCGGCCGAGGTGCAGCGGATGCGGGACGCCGGCCATCACGGCGGCGAGCGCCTCCCGCCGCGCCGAGTACGGCTCCTCGAGCATGCTGCGCCCGTCCACGGCGAGCAGGTCGAAGGCGACGAGCATCGCCGGGGTGGTCTCCGCCAGCATCCTCACGCGGCTCGCGGCCGGATGGATGCGCTGCGAGAGCAGGTCCCAGTCGAGCCGCTGCGCTCCCGGCTCGCCGGTCGCCAGGACGATCTCGCCGTCGAGCACGCAGCCGTCGGGGAGCAGCCGGAGGAAGGCCTCGACGAGCTCGGGGAAGTACCGGGTCAGCGGCTTGGAGCCGCGGCTCCCGATCTCGCACTCCCCGCCGGAGACCGAGACGATCGCGCGGAACCCGTCCCACTTCGGCTCGTAGGAGTATCCGCCCGCGACGGCGGTCTGCTCCGGCACTGCCGGAACGGCCTTGGCGAGCATCGGGGCGACGGGGAGCGCGAACGGGAGGTCCATGCCCTGATCATCCCGGCCGCGGTCTCGGACCGCACCCCCTTCCGGAAGGCTGTGGACCGGCACGTTCCGGGCCCGCCGCGGAGGTTCGAGGCGTAGCGTTCCCGGCATGAGCATTGACTGGAAGCGCTGGACGCCCGTCGCCGTCGTCCCCGCGGTCGTCGTCGCCGCGGCCGTCGCCCTCCCCCTCTCGGCGAGCGCCGCGGGGGACCTCCCCGAGAAGTCCGCCGCCGACCTCCTCGCCTCCGTCGCCGAGAGCGACGCCACGGCGTTCTCCGGCGAGATCCGGCAGACCTCGGACCTCGGCCTGCCCGACCTCTCGGCGCTCGGCGGCTCCGCCGGCTCGGCGTCCGCCGACCCCGCCGACTCCCTCGTCGAGCTCGCCACCGGCTCGCACCAGGCGCGCGTGTACGTCGACGCCGAGAAGGGCGCGCGCCTCCAGGTGCTCGACCGGCTGGCCGAGCGCGACGTCGTCGCCTCGACGACCGACGGAGTCTGGATCTACGACTCGAGCGCGAACACCGCCACCCACCTCGTGCCTCCCGCGGGCGGAGCCCCCGAGGCCTCGCCGGGCGATCAGGTCGTGACGCCGTCGTCCGCCGCCGAGCAGCTGCTCGCCGCGATCGACCCGACGACCACGGTCGCGGTCGGCTCGGACGTCAGCGTCGCCGGGCGCGATGCGTACGAGCTCGTGCTCACGCCCCGCGACGGCGGCACCCTCGTGGGCTCCGTGACCGTCTCGGTCGACGGCGAGACGGGCCTCCCGCTCGGGGTAGCCGTGACCGCCCGCGGGGGCACCGCGCCCGCGTTCAGCGTCGCGTACACGAGCATCGACTTCTCGACACCCGACGCGTCCCTCTTCTCCTTCACGCCCCCGGCCGGCGCCGAGGTGACGGAGCAGGCCGCTCCGGTCGACGACGAGGCGGACGCCTCCGACGCGCCCGCCGCGGACACGGCCGAGCACTCCGACGTCGTCACCACGGGCTCCGGCTGGACGAGCGTCGTCGAGCTGCCCGCCGGTGACGCCGACGCGCTCTCCTCGCTCGACGCGGTCACCACTCCGGTCGACGGGGGCCGCATCCTCTCCTCCGCCCTGCTGACCGTCCTCGTCACCGACGACGGACGCGTCCTCGCCGGCGCGGTCCCGGCCGAGACGCTCCGCGACGCGGCCTCCGCTCGGTGACGGCGGGCGAGCTCGCCGTCGAGACGCGGGGCCTCACCAAGCGCTTCGGGCGCCAGGAAGCGGTCTCCGGTCTCGACCTCGCCGTTCCCCGCGGCGCCGTCTTCGGCTTCCTCGGCCCGAACGGCTCGGGCAAGACCACGACGATCCGGATGCTGCTCGCCCTCGCCGCGCCGACCGCGGGCAGCATCACCGTCCTCGGGCAGGCCATGCCCCGGCGCGCGGCCGAGGTCCTGCCCCGGGTGGGGGCGCTGGTCGAGGGGCCGGGCTTCTACCCGTTCCTCTCCGGAGCGGCCAACCTCCGGCGCTTCGACGCCGCGGAGGCGGGCACCTCGTCCCGCACCCGCGACACCCGCGCGAAGGAGGCCCTCGCCCGCGTCGGCCTCTCGGCCGCGGCGCGCAAGAAGGTCGGCTCCTACTCCCTGGGGATGAAGCAGCGGCTCGGCATCGCGGTCGCCCTGCTCTCGCCGCGCGACCTGATCGTGCTGGACGAGCCCACGAACGGCCTCGACCCGCAGGGCACCCGCGAGGTCCGCGCTCTCGTGCGCGGACTGAACCAGGACGGCACGACCGTCCTCGTCTCCAGCCACCTCCTGGCCGAGATCGAGCAGCTCTGCACCCACGCCGCCGTCATGCGCACCGGGCGCCTCGTCGCCCAGGGCGGGCTCGACGAGCTGCGCGGGGACGCCGCCTCGGTCGAGCTGCTGACGCCCGACCGCGAGCGCGCGATCGTGGCTCTGCACACCCGGGGTCTGGAGCCGCGCACCGCGCCGGGCCCGCACCCCGCCGATCCGCCGCTGGTCGTCGCCGCTCTGCCGCCCGGGCTCGCGGCCGAGACGCTGGTGGCCGACCTCGTGCGGGCCGACGTCCGCGTCCGCGGGTTCGCCGTCCGCCGCCCCTCGCTCGAGGAGCGCTTCGTCGAGCTGACCGGGGAGGGCTTCGATGTCGAGTGCTGACGCGACCGTCCGCCGCGCGGGGATCGGGTCCCTGCTCGCCTCCGAGCTCGCCCTGCTCTTCCGCCGGCGCCGCACCTGGGCGCTGCTCGCGGCCCTGGCCGCCATCCCGATCCTGCTCGCCGTCGCGGTGCGGCTCTCGGGCGGCGACGGAGGCGGGCCGTCCTTCGTGGGAGCGATCGCCGGCAACGGCCTCTTCACCGGCTTCGCGGCCATCACGGTCGCCGTCCCGCTGTTCCTCCCGCTCACGGTCGGGGTCGTCGCCGGCGACGCGATCGCGGGCGAGGCCTCGCTCGGGACGCTGCGCTACCTGCTGGTCAGCCCCGTCGGCCGCGTGCGGCTGCTCGCGGTGAAGTTCGCCGCCTCCCTCGCCTTCTGCCTCGCCGCAGCACTCACCGTCATGGTGGTCGGGATCCTGATCGGCCTGGCGCTCTTCCCGGCGGGACCGGTGACGCTGCTCTCCGGCAGCACCGTCCCGCTCGTCGACGCGATCGGCCGGGCCCTGGCGATCGCCGTGTACGCGGCGCTCTCGCTGGTCGGGCTCTCGGCGATCGGCCTCTTCATCTCGACGCTGACCGATGTGCCGGTCGGCGCCATGGCGGCCACCGTGGTCGTCTCCATCGCGGCGCAGATCGTCGGCTCGCTCTCGCAGCTGGACGCCCTCCACCCGTTCCTGCTGACGGACCGGTGGTTCGACTTCGCCGACCTCCTGCGCGACCCGATCGCGTGGAGCTCCTTCGGCGAGAACGCGCTGCTCCAGCTCGCCTACGTCGCCGTGTTCGGGTCGCTCGCGATCGGCCGCTTCACCACTCGCGACGTCCTCTCCTGATCCCGGGGACGACGGAGGCCGCCCTCCCGCACTGCGGTGGGGGCGGCCTCCGGGTCGACGGGGTCAGCCCTGCGGAGCGATCCCGAAGCTGACGGAGCCGCCCTCGTCCACCTGCGCGTCGAGGACCTTGTCGCCGAGAGCGACGGAGGCGGCGACGTCGAGGAACACGCGCGCTCCGTCCTGCTCCACGACGGCGTCCGTCGTCTCGGGGGCCGCGGCGACCGCGACAGCGAAGTTGCGGGCGTCGAGATCGGTGCCGCTGATGCGCAGGCCTCCCTCGACGGGGGTCTCGGTCTGCCCGGTGATGGTCTTGACGACGGTGCTGGCGTTGTCGGTGAGCGTGAGCATCGGGTCGTTCCTTCCGTCCGTGGTCGATGAGGGGGCCACGTTGCCGGGATCCGGCGGCACCCTCAAGGCGGCGGAGCGGATGTGGAGGGGATGCACACCTGGACGGCCCGGGGAGTCGCGGCGCTCGCCGGAGCCGCGCCGGGCCGGGGGCGCCGCATCGCCTGCCACACTGGCCGGATGCACCCCGCCGACTCCTGCCCCTGCGGAAGCCGCCGCCACTACGCCGACTGCTGCCGCCCCGCCCACATCGGCGAGGAGCCCTCGCCGACGGCGGAGCGCCTGATGCGCAGCCGCTACAGCGCGAACGTCCTCGGCAGCGCTCCCTACCTGCTCGCGAGCTGGCACCCCTCGACCCGGCCGCGCCGCATCGACCTCGATCCCGACGTGCAGTGGCGCCGGCTCCAGATCGTCGACACCTCGTTCGGCGGGGAGGGCGACGAGGAGGGCCTGGTCGAGTTCCGCGCCTCCTACCGCTCGCCCGCCGGCCCCGGCCTCGTGCACGAGCGCAGCCGCTTCCTGCGCGAGGACGGTCGCTGGCTCTACGTCGACGGCGAGATGCTCGGCGACGAGGCCTGATCCGTCCGGGCCGTCCTACTCTGGAGGCATGGCCAAGGACTTCCGCCGGGCGGACGACGCGTCGCGCTACGAGCTCCACCTCGACGGCGCCCTGGTGGGCGTCCTCGACTACCGCGAGGCGCCCGGCAGCGTCTCCCTCGTCCGCTCCTTCACGACCCCGCCCTTCCGCGGCCGCGGGCTCGCAGGGGAGCTCGTCTCCTTCGCCGTCGACGACATCGAGGCCGCCGGCGGGCGGAGCGTCGTGCCGATGTGCTGGTACGTCGGGCAGTGGTTCGAGCAGCACCCCGAGAAGGCGCACCTCCTCGCTCCCTCCTGAGCCGCTCGCTCACTCGCGGACCGCGGGCTCCACTCCGGCCAGGTCCGGGCCGAGGCCGATGTCGACCAGGCGCAGACGGCCCGCGTAGGAGTCGCCCGGAGGCAGCAGCAGACCGGCCTTGATCGCGCCGAAGGCGACCGTAACATCGGCGCGCAGCACGGTGGGATCGGGGACCGACCCGTCGTCGGGATGGATTCCGCTCGGCAGGTCGACCGCGACGACCACCGGGCGCTCGGCCCGCCGCTCCAGCGCGTCGAGCACCGCCTCGACGACGACGCGCGGCCGCCCCCGCAGCGCGGGCTCCGTCGCTCCGATGCCGAGGATCCCGTCGACCAGGACGTCCGCCCGCGCCACCGCCGCGGCGAGGCCGGGCGCGTCGTCGGCCGGCACCTGCCCGCAGCCCTCGTCGAGCGCCACGGCGAGGCCCCGGCGGTGCACCCGCTCGGCCGTGAGGACGAGGACGACGTCAATTCCGGAGGAGGAGAGCTCGGCGGCCGCGTAGAGCGCGTCACCGCCGTTGTCGCCCGGACCGACCAGGACGAGCACCGAGGCCGGACGGGAGCGGTCGGAGCGCCCGGCGAGCACGAGACGCAGCTCGCGGGCGAGGCCGTCGGCGGCGCGCTGCATCAGCGGCTCCCGCCGGGCCAGGTGCGGAGCCTCGGCGGCGCGCACCTGCGCGGACGTGTATCCCTCGACCATGCGCTCCACTGTGCGCGCGGCGCTGCGGGCGTGCAACCCCGTCAGCTCTCCTGCACCGCCCGGTCCGACTCCTCGACGATCGCCCGCATCGCGGCCTCCGCAGCGTCCGCGTCGCCCGAGGCGACGGCGGCGGCCACCGCCCGGTGCAGCCGCACCGCGGTGGAGTCGGCCTCGCGCGGCATGAGCGCATTGCGGGTGCGGCCGGCGAGGACCTCGGCGACCAGATCGCCCAGCTGCGCGAGCATCCGGTTGCCGGACGCGGCCAGGAGGGAGCGGTGGAAGGCGGTGTCGGCGGCGAGGTAGGCGGACTGGTCGGCTGCGCGGGAGTGGGTGGAGAGGGCGTCGCCCGCCTCCGTGAGCGCCCGCCGCTGCTCCTCGGTCGCGTTCGCCGCGGCGAGCCGGGCGGCGAGCGGCTCCACCCCGAGTCGGAGCTCGCTGAGCTGGTGCAACTGGCGCCGCCGGTCCGGGCCGTCCAGTCCCCACGCGACGACCCGCGTGTCCAGGGCGTTCCAGCACTCCGGAGGCTGGACCCGCGTCCCCGCCCGGCGGCGGGACGTCACGAGCCCGAGCGTCTCGAGGACGCGCACGGCCTCCCGCATCACCGAGCGGGAGACCCCGCGCCGCTCCGCACGCTCGTCGGCGCTGAAGGTGGTGCCCGGCGCGAGCTCGCCGCGCACGATCTGCGAGCCGAGCTCGTCCAGCACCGAGTGGTGCAGTGAGGGCGTCGGCGCGGGCATGCGGTCATCCTGCCATCGCCGGAGTCGCGCCCCGGCCGATCTTCGGGCATGATCGGGACACACGCAGGTTATGTCGGACAAAAGCCGGCCGCTGGCCGTCGGCTCGACCAAGGACGCTCATGACACCGACCCTCCTCCCCGCCCTCCGCGCCGCCGCCGGGGACGCCCCCGCCACCACCGCCGGGCAGGGGCAGCTGATCCTCGCCGCCGTCGTCGGCATCGCCGTGATCGTCGTGCTGATCACCTGGCTGAAGCTGCACCCCTTCGTCTCCCTGCTGATCGGAGCGCTGACCACGGGCCTGATCGCGGGGCTGGCGGCGGCGGACGCGGTCGCCAGCTTCGCGCTGGGGTTCGGCAACACCATGGGCGGCGTCGGCATCCTCATCGGCCTCGGCGCGATGTACGGCAAGCTCCTCGCCGACTCGGGCGGCGCGGACCGCATCGTGGACACCCTCATCGCCCGCTCGAGCACTCGTGCGCTGCCCTGGATGATGGGCTTCGTCGGCGCGCTGATCGGGCTGCCGATGTTCTTCGAGGTCGGGCTCGTGCTGCTGATCCCGGTCGTGATCCTGGTCGCCCGCCGGAGCGGTCTGCCGCTGATGAAGGTGGCGATCCCGACGCTCGCCGGCCTCTCGGTGATGCACGGCCTCGTCCCGCCCCACCCCGGACCGCTGGTCGCGATCGACGCGCTCGGCGCGAACCTCGGCGTGACCCTCGCGTTCGGCGTCCTGGTCGCGATCCCCACCGTCGTCGTCGCCGGCCCGCTCTTCGGCCGGGTCGCCGCCCGCTGGGCGCCGGTGGAGACGCCGCCGCTCTTCGGCGAGGGCGCGGGCGAGACGCGCGAGCACCGCCCGGGCTTCGCCGCCGCCGTCGCGAGCATCCTGCTGCCGGTCGTGCTGATGCTGGGCAAGGCGATCGCCGACATCGCGGCCCCCGGATCCACGGACGCCTGGAAGGGCGCCCTCGACTTCCTCGGCACACCGACCATCGCGCTGGGGATCGCGCTCCTGGCCGGTCTGGTCCTGCTCGGACGCGGCGGCCGGATGAACCGCACCGAGCTGCAGGCCTCGCTCTCGAGCTCGCTGCCGCCGATCGCGGGCATCCTGCTCATCGTCGGCGCGGGCGGCGGTTTCAAGCAGGTCCTCGTCGACACCGGGATCGGCGGGGTGGTCGCCCAGCTCGCGGAGGGGAGCGGCGCCTCGGCGCTGCTGCTCGCCTGGCTCGTGGCCGTCGTGATCCGCGTCGCCACCGGCTCCGCGACCGTCGCCACCGTGACCGCCGCAGGGATCCTCCAGCCGCTGACCGAGACCATGGACGGGCCGATGGTCGCCCTCATGGTGCTCGCGATCGGCGCCGGCTCGGTGTTCCTGTCGCACGTCAACGACGCCGGGTTCTGGCTGGTGAAGGAGTACCTCGGGCTCAGCATCGGCCAGACGCTCAAGACCTGGACCGTGATGGAGTGCCTGGTCTCGGTGACCGGGCTCGCCGGGGTCCTCCTGATCGGTCTCTTCGTAGGAGGTATCTGATGACCGCTCTTCCCACCGTCCCCGTCCGCGCCGTCGTCGTCATGGGCGTCTCCGGCAGCGGCAAGTCGACCGTCGCGTCGCTCCTGGCGCGCCGCCTGGGCTGGGAGTTCCTCGAGGGGGACGACCTGCACCCGCAGGCGAATGTCGACAAGATGCACGCCGGCATCCCGCTGACCGACGAGGACCGGGCGCCCTGGCTGGCCGAGATCGCCCGCGTGGTGGACCAGCGGATCGCCGCGGGCGGCTCGGTCGTCGTGACCTGCTCGGCCCTGCGCCGCCGCTACCGCGACGTCCTCCGCCGCGACGACCTCGTCTTCGCGCACCTCGCGGGATCGAGGGACCGGATCGCCGGGCGGCTCGCCTCGCGGGTCGGCCACTTCATGCCGACCACGCTGCTCGACTCGCAGTTCGAGGCGCTCGAGCCCCTCGGTGACGACGAGCTCCACGTCACGGTCGACGTGGGCGGCGCTCCGGAGGAGGAGATCGCCGAGATCCTCGGGGGGCTCGGCCTCGCGCCCGCGGGCGCCTAGAGCAGCAGCGACTCCACCGGCACGGCCGGGAGGTCGAAGGCCGCGGCGACGGCGGTGTTCGTCACCCGGCCGTCGTGGGTGCTCAGGCCGCGGGCGAGCGCCGGGTCGGCGGCCAGGGCGGCCCGCCACCCGCGGTCGGCCAGCGCGAGCGCGTAGGGGAGCGTCGCGTTGGTGAGCGCGCGGGTCGAGGTCTCGGGGACGGCGCCGGGCATGTTCGCGACGCAGTAGTAGACGCTCCGGTGCACGGGGAACACCGGGTCGTCGTGCGTGGTCGGACGCGAGCCCTCGAAGCAGCCGCCCTGGTCGATCGCGATGTCGACCAGGACCGAGCCCGGCTTCATCGTGGCGACCATCTCGTCGGTCACCAGCTTGGGCGCCTTGGCGCCCGGGATGAGGACGGATCCGATCACGAGGTCGGCGTCGGCCAGCTGCGCGGCGATCTCGTAGGCCGAGGAGGCGCGGGTCTGGATCGCGCCCTGGAAGCGGTTCTCGAGCTGCGCGAGGCGGGGGAGCGAGAGGTCGACGATCGTGACGTCGGCCCCCATGCCGAGGGCGTTCGCCGCGGCGTGCTCGCCGGCCGTGCCGCCGCCGATCACGACGACCTTCGCCTTCGGAGTGCCGGGGACCCCGCCGAGCAGCGTGCCCCGTCCGCCGACGGCACTCATGAGGTGGTAGGCGCCGACCGTGATCGACAGGCGCCCGGCGACCTCGCTCATCGGCGAGAGCAGCGGCAGCCGCCGGTCGTCCAGCTGGACCGTCTCGTAGGCGATGGAGGTCGTCCCCGCCGCGAGCAGCGCATCGGTGCACGGGCGGGAGGCGGCGAGGTGGAGGTAGGTGAAGAGCACCTGGTCGCGGTGCATCCGCGGGTACTCGGCCTCGATCGGCTCCTTGACCTTGAGGACCAGCTCGGACTCGCCCCAGACCTCGTCGGGCCCGTCGACGACGAGGGCGCCGGCGCGGCGGAAGTCGTCGTCCGACACGCGCGAGCCCAGGCCCGCGCCGGCCTCGACGAGGACCTCGTGGCCGCGGCGCACCAGCTCGTGGACGCCGGCCGGAGTGGCGGCGACCCGGTTCTCGTTGTTCTTGATCTCGGTGGGGATCCCGACGCGCACGGCGGCTCCTTCGCTGCGGCCCGCGGGGCGGGCGGTGGGCGCCGATCCTGCACCGGCTCTGCCCCCATCGTGCGAAGATCGTGCCCGGAGCGGAGGAACTCCGCAGGATCGGTCGGAAGTCACCGCACGGGCCGAAGGTTCGTCGGCGGAGTGAGGGAGCGGGCGCATGCCACCGAAGGATCTGCACGACCTCGACGACCTGGATCCGGTCGATCGGACCCTGGTGCGCCTCCTCCGCGCCGACGCGCGGACGCCCAACAGCCGGCTCGCCGAGCGCGCCGGCATCGCCCCGTCGACCTGCGTCGCACGCGTCCGGGGCCTCGTCGAGCGCGGCGTCATCACCGGCTTCACCGCCGAGCTCGACCCGGCGGCGCTCGGCCTGACCCTGCAGGCGCTGATCAGCGTCAGCATCCGCGTCGGCCAGCGCCAGGCGATCACGCGCTTCGCGGAGGAGATCCGCGCGCTGCCCGAGGTGGTGCAGGTGTTCTTCCTCGGCGGCTCGGAGGACTTCATCATCCACGTCGCGGTCCGCGACTCCAGCGACGTGCGGGACTTCGTGGTCTCGAACCTCTCGGCGAACCCGGCGGTGGCCTCGACGCGCACGAGCCTGGTGTTCGACCACCACCGCAAGGGCCCGGCGGTCCCCGAGTAGCGCGGGCAGGCGCGGGTCCGAGCGGCCGCTCGGCCCGCGTCCGTCCCTCGGGGCTAGTGCGCCCCGGGGTTCACGTCGCCGCCCCCGCGCTGCATGAGGCCGGGGATGCGCTTGGCGAGCCCCGGGATCGCCTCGTCCGAGATCGAGATCCGCGTGTCGCGCAGGCGCTGGCGCAGCAGGGTCTCGACGTCCTCCTCCGGTCGCAGCTCGGCGTCGCCGGCGACCTGCAGCAGCACGCCGCGCAGCTTCTCGTCGAGCTGCGCGTCGTCGCTGCCGTGCTGGATCGGGTGGTCCTGGGATGCGTTCGTCATGCCTCCATGCTGGCACCGGCGACCCCGTGCCGAGAGGACTTGCGCCGCGGCAGGATGGTCGCATGCCGTTCACCCGCGCCGAGCTCGCAGCGTTCCAGGACCGCACCGTCGAGGACCTGCTGGGTGACGACGTCCGGCTCCTCTTCGTCGGCATCAACCCGGGACTGTGGACCGCCGCCACCGGCGCGCACTTCGCCCACCCCGGCAACCGCTTCTACCCGGCGCTCGTCGCGGCCGGGATCCTCGAGCGCGCGCCGCGCGTGTCCGAGGGGATGAGCGCCGCGGACCGCGCGGAGCTCGTCTCCCGCGGCGTCGGCATCACCAATCTCGCCTCCCGGGCGACCGCCCGCGCCGACGAGCTGACCGCGGAGGAGCTGCGCGAGGGCGCTCAGCGGCTGGTCGCCACCGTGGAGCGGGTGCGGCCCCGGGCCGTCGCGGTCGTCGGCATCACCGCCTACCGGATCGCGTTCGGACGCCGCAGGGCGGTGCAGGGCAGGCAGGAGGAGGACGTGGCGGGCGCGCCGCTCTGGGTGCTGCCGAACCCGAGCGGCCTGAACGCGCACGACACCGTCGCCTCGCTCGGGCGCGCCTACCGCGAGCCGGCGCTCGAGGCGGGGATCGTCTCTTCCGACGCGCTCCTGCCCGGGGACGTCGGACCCCGCCCGCAGGAATAGCCGTCGACCCCCGGAGGTTGCAGAAGTCCATGAGTATGCATGAAGTCAAGTTCGGCGTCGACACGTTCGGCGACGTCACCGCCGGCCCCGACGGCGCCCCGCTGCCGCACGGCCAGGTCCTCCGCGACGTGGTCGAGGAGGGAGTCCTGGCCGACCGGGTCGGCATCGACTTCTTCGGGATCGGCGAGCACCACCGCGCCGACTTCGCCGTGAGCGCACCGGATGTCGTGCTCGCCGCCATCGCGGCCCGCACCGAGCGCATCCACCTCGGCTCCGCCGTGACGGTCCTCTCCTCGGACGACCCGGTGCGCGTCTACCAGCGCTTCGCCACCCTCGACGGACTCTCCGGCGGCCGGGCCGAGGTCATCCTCGGCCGCGGCTCCTTCACCGAGTCCTTCCCGCTCTTCGGCTACGACCTCGCGCAGTACGAGGTCCTCTTCGAGGAGAAGCTCGACCTCTTCCACGCCCTGATCCAGGGCGGCCCGGTCACCTGGCAGGGCACGACCCGCCCCGCGCTCACCGAGCAGAGCGTCTACCCGACCCTCGACAACGGCACCCTCAGCACCTGGATCGGCGTCGGCGGCAGCCCCGAGTCGGTCGTCCGCGCCGCCCGGTACGGCTTCCCGCTCGTCCTGGCGATCATCGGCGGCTCGCCGGCCCGCTTCCGCCCCTACGTCGACCTCTTCGGCCGCGCGCTCGACCAGCTCGAGCAGCCCCGCCTCCCGGTCGCCGTGCACTCGCCCGGCTTCGTCGCCGACACCGACGAGGAGGCGCGCGAGCTGTACTTCCCGCACCACAAGGCGATGATGGACGCCATCGGCCGCGAGCGCGGCTGGTCCCCGATGACCCGCGAGCGCTTCGAGGAGGAGGCCGGCCCCGACGGCGCCATCCACCTCGGCTCGCCCGAGACGGTCGCCCGGAAGATCGCGCGAACGGTCGAGGCCCTGGGCATCGACCGCTTCGACCTCAAGTACAGCGCCGGGACGCTGCCGCACCCGGCGATCATGCGCAACATCGAGCTCTACGGCACGCAGGTCATCCCGCGGGTGCGCGAGCTGCTCGCGCACTGACCCCCGCCGGGCGCCCGTTCCCCCGCTGGGCGCTCGGCGCGTTCCGAGCCGACGCGGTGCGCGCTCCCACCGGGCGCCCGGCCCGCGTCGATACACTCGGAACCCCCCGCCCCGACCCTCCCGGAAGCACATGCCCGACAGCCACGCCGCCCGCACCCCCTACGAGGTGCTGGGCGTCGCCGCCACCGCGTCCGACGACGAGCTCCGCCGGGCGTACCGGCTCCGCCTCCGCGAGACCCATCCGGACACGGGAGGCGACGCCGCGTCGTTCCACGCGGTGCAGCTCGCCTGGGAGCGGATCGGCAGCGCCTCCGCCCGCGGCGACTACGACCGAGGCGCTCCCGCCCCCGGGAGGTCCTCCCCGCAGTCGCCGTACACCGGCTCACCGCGCCCGCAGACCGCCTCGGCCGTGCGCGCCCGCTCCTACGGTCACCCGGGAGGCGCGGCGCGCGAGTACTACCTGCGCCTGGTGCGCGAGTGGCTCGGCCGCGGCGTCGAGACCGAGGACCCCTTCGACCCGGCGATCGTCCGCTCCGCTCCTCGCGAGGTCCGCTCCTGGCTCGCGAAGGCTCAGGCCGAGGAGGCGACGGCCGCGCTCGTCGGCGCGCTCGGCATCGCCTACACGATCTGGAACGACGTCGCGGTCGGCGACGGCGGGCTCAAGATCGACCACCTCGTGCTCGGGCCGGCCGGCCTGCTCGCGCTGACCTCCGCCGACTGGGGCGACCCGGTCCGCCTGAGGAAGGGCGAGCTCGAGGGCCCCGGGATCGCCGAGGACGAGAAGCCGATCGCCTCGCTCGCGAAGGCCGCGCGCCGTCTCGGCCGCGAGCTGGGCGTCCGCTTCTCGACGAGCGTCGTGGTCGTGCCGGACGAGGCGCTGGAGCAGCCGTTCGAGCAGGTCGAGCGCGGCAGGCACCAGGGCGCCGTCGTCATCCGCCGCTCGCTGCTGCCGCAGCTGCTGCGCTCCGGCACGGACGACCCGCGGCTCGGCGGGTACGGCGAGTCGTTCGAGGTCCGCACCCGCGTGCAGAACCGCATCCGCTTCGTCTGACGCCGCGCTAGCCGCCGCTCGCGACCGGGGCAAGGGGTTAGCGCGCATCCGGCGCCCCGCCCACCATGGGACGTGCCCCCGGGCATCCCACGACGAGCGGAACGAGGACGGACCATGGTGCGATTCGGATACACCCTGATGACCGAGCAGAGCGGACCCAAGCAGCTGGTGGGCTACGCGGTCGACGCCGAGAGGCTCGGCTTCGAGTTCGCGGTCTCGAGCGACCACTACTCGCCGTGGCTGACCGAGCAGGGGCACGCCTCCTACGCCTGGACGCTGCTCGGAGCGGTCGCGCAGGCCACGTCGACCATCGACCTCACGACCTACGTCACCGCGCCGACCATCCGCTACCACCCGGCCGTGGTGGCGCAGAAGGCCGCGACGCTCGCGATCCTCTCCGACGACCGCTTCACGCTCGGCCTCGGCTCGGGCGAGAACCTCAACGAGCACGTCGTCGGCGAGGGCTGGCCCTCGGTCGCCGTGCGCCAGGACATGCTCGAGGAGGCCGTCCACCTCATCCGCGAGCTGCACACCGGCGAGCTGGTGACCTGGGAGGGCGAGTACTTCCGCGTCGACTCCGCCCGCATCTGGGACCTGCCGGACACGCCGGTCGAGATCGGCCTGGCGGTCTCGGGGGAGAAGTCGATCGCCCGCTTCGCGCCGATCGGCGACCACCTCATCACGACCGAGCCCGACGCGGAGCTGATCTCGCAGTGGACCGCGGTCCGCGGTGCGGACGCCGCCCCCTCGCGCACGATCGGCCAGATCCCGATCTGCTGGGCGCCGGACAAGGAGCAGGGAGTGTCGCTGGCCCACGAGCAGTTCCGCTGGTTCGCCGGCGGCTGGGCGGTCAACTCCGATCTGCCGACCCCCGCCGGCTTCGCCGGAGCGAGCCAGTTCGTGCGCCCGGAGGACGTCGCCGAGCAGATCGCCTGCGGCCCCGACCTCGACGAGCTCGCCCAGAGCTTCGTGCCCTACATCGAGGCGGGCTTCACCGACATCGCCCTCGTCCAGGTCGGCGACGAGCTGCAGCAGCGGTTCCTCGACGAGGCGGCGGAGGGGCTCCTGGAGCGCCTGCGCGCGCTCGCCCCCTGAGGCCGCTGCCGGGTCGCGCGGTCAGAATCCGCGGAGGCGCTCGATGTCGCGCCGGTCGCGCTTCGTCGGGCGGCCCGCTCCGCGGTCACGGACGATCACGCCCGGCGCGGACTCCCGGGGTGGCGGCGGGGGTGTCCGGTCCTCCATGCACTCGGCGGCCACCGGCGCACCGACCCGCTTGACCACGAGTCCGCGGACGATCAGCTCCCGGTCGAAGCCGCCGATCCGGGCGCGGACCTCATCGCCCACCCGCACGGTCTGCGCCGCCTTGGCCCGCTCGCCGTTGACGCGGATGTGGCCGGCCCGAGCCGCGGTCGTCGCGGCGGAGCGCGTCTTGTAGATGCGCACCGCCCAGAGCCACGCGTCCACCCGCACGGCACCGGTCACCGGGATCTGCATCCCCCCAGTCTACGAACGGCGCCCGCTCGCCACCCACCCCGCGGTCCTACACTGGCCGCCGACAAGGAGGTTCCCATGAACCGAGACGACAGCATCTACACCGGAGCGGACGACGCGCTGCGGAGCGGCGACGACCGCATGATCGCGGCGAACGACAGCTCCGGAGCCGGCGGAACCCGCGGCGACGTCGGCATGAGCACGACGAGCGGCGAGGGCACCGGGGTCCCCACCCGCGGCGCGCCTCCGCAGAGCGGATCCCCGTCCGAGCTGCGCCCCACCGGCTTCCCGCACGCGGGCCTGGAGTTCTCGCTCGTCCCGTCCGGGCACGAGGAGTGGCGGATCGAGCACCCGGGCGGTCGCACCGTCGGCGTCCTCGCCGTCATCTCGCACGCGGGCGAGGAGTCGGAGGCCGTGTTCGTCACGCGCCGCGTCGGCTCCGAGGACGCCGTGGCCGAGGGCACCGACTGGCGCGGCATCGTCTCGGCCGTGATCAACGACGAGGCGGCGGACGAGCGCGATCCGGTGCAGCTCGACCCCACCGTCGAGCACGTCCGCGGCGGACTGATCAGCCGCGGCCCCGCGGACGTCGACGGCCTCTCCTGAGCCCTCTCTCCTCCGGGACGCCGTCCGCGCTCGGCGCGGGGCGTCCCACGGGGAGGATCGGAGTCTCAGCGGGCGAGCAGCGCGGCGTTGATCCGGGCCGAGAGGTCGGCGTCGACGCGGCGGTCGGTCCCGTCGACGGCGCGGACGGGAGCGGCGTTGCGCGCGCTCGAGACCAGCCACGCCGCGTCCGCCGCCTCCAGATCGCCCGAGCGCAGCGGACGCACCGCCGTCTCGAGGCCGAGGCCCGGCGCGAGCGCGAACAGGTCGGCCTGCGTGGTGCCGGGCAGCAGCCCGAGGCTCGGCGGAGGAGTCACGAGCTCCCCGCCCGTCAGCAGCACGAGGTTCGAGGTCGGCCCCTCGAGCAGGTAGCCGTCGCTCGACACGAACAGGGCGTCGTCGGCACCGCGCCGGGCGGCCTCCCGCGCGGCCGCACGGTTCACCGCGTACGAGAGCGTCTTCGCGCCGGCGAGCAGCCAGGGGGACGTCGACTGCACGTCCGAGCGCAGCCCGCGGTCCAGGAGCACCACGCGCACGCCGTCGCGGCGGGCCGGGCCGAAGTCCGGGCTGGTCTGGACGAAGACGACGCCGGTGGGCCGCCCGCCGCCCTCGACGCCGCGGGTCAGGATCGTCTTCACCATCGCCTCGGCGACGGGCGGGTGCGCGGCCACCGCCGCTCCGATCGCCTCGAGCCAGGCGGGCCGGTCCGGCCGGGGCAGGTCGAGCATCCGGGCCGAGCGCTCGAAGCGGTCCAGGTGCGCGTCGAGCGCCTGCAGCCGTCCGTCGACCAGGTTGATCGTCTCGAACACGCCGTCGCCGCGGGTGAAGCCGAGATCGGTGACGTCCAGATCGCCGCGCCCGCTCGGAACGATGCGGTGCGCGGGTCCTCCCGGCGAGTGCGCCTCGGCGTCGAGGGAGGGTCGGTCGAGGACGACGAGGGTCTCAGCGGGCATGGGCGGTGCGGTCCTTCCGAAAGCGGCGGCGGGGGGAGAAGCGGAGCAGCGCGATCGTCAGCAGGGCGCCGATCAGAGAGCCGCTGCCGTTCGAGACCAGGTCCTGCACGTCGGAGACGCGGGTCGGCAGCCACAG
The DNA here is from genome assembly GCF_002930935.1 of Rathayibacter sp. AY1A2. Classification (NCBI taxonomy): domain Bacteria; kingdom Bacillati; phylum Actinomycetota; class Actinomycetes; order Micrococcales; family Microbacteriaceae; genus Rathayibacter; species Rathayibacter sp. AY1A2. The sequence goes on from NZ_PSTP01000011.1 coordinate 56,329, forward strand.
CAGCTGCGCGGTCTCGACGGCCGCCGACACCCCGAGCCCGATGGCGGCGGCCCACAGGCGGCGCCCCGCCGGCAGCTGCGCGGCGATCAGCGCACCGAGCGGCACGAAGAGCAGCACGTTCGCGGTGAACTCCGCCACGTCGAAGTCGAACCAGCCGGTGAGCGGCGTGGAGGCGAGGAAGGCGATGATCCCGCGGATCAGCGCGTTGGGCTCCCCGGCCGGGTAGGGCGCGGGCGTCAGCGTGATCAGGGCGATCAGCGCGAGCCAGGCGAGCGTCGCGAGGCGGAGGGGTCTCGAGCGGCGCATCGTCCGATTCTGCCAGCCCGTCGGGGTCGGGCGCGGCGGGCGCGGTGTGGGAGGCTGGAGGGCATGACCAGCGAGGACCCCGGCGCGGACGCCGTGCTCCCGCGCCATCCCTTCGACGCGTCGCTCGGCGACGGCTGGGTCGAGATAGGCGACGGACGCCGCTTCTGGGGGCGCTTCGGCGCCGCCGGCCTCCTCCTGCGCGATCCGTCGGGACGCGTCCTGCTCCAGCACCGCGTCAGCTGGAGCCACTTCGGGGACACCTGGGGGCTGCCCGGCGGCGCCCGTCACCCCGAGGAGACGGCCTTCGAGGCGGCCCTCCGGGAGTCGGAGGAGGAGGCGGGCGTCCCCGCCGACCTGATCCGGCCCGTGCTCTCCAGCGTCGTCGTGATCGGACCGTGGAGCTACTCCACAGTCCTGGCCGAGTCCCGCGAGCACTTCACTCCCCGCATCAGCGACGCCGAGAGCACCGAGCTGCGCTGGGTCGCCCCCGACGAGGTCGACTCCCTGCCGCTGCACCCGGGCTTCGGAGCGGCCTGGCCGGGCCTGCGCGCGCTCGGCTCCTCGATCCCGGTGCTCGTCGTGGACGCCGCCAACGTAGTCGGCTCACGCCCCGACGGCTGGTGGCGCGACCGCGCCGGCGCCGCGGAGCGCCTCCTCGCCTCCCTGGCCCGCCTCGCGGAGGCCGGCGTCCCCGGCCGTCTCCTGGGGATCGACGCCGACACGGTCTGGCCGCGCATCGCCGTGGTGCTCGAGGGAGCGGCGCGCGCCGCCCGTCCTGAGCCGGGCGCTCTCACGGAGCGGCTCACGGTCCACTCGGCCGACGGCTCGGGCGACGACGCGATCGTCGAGCTGGTCGGCGCGCTCGAGACCGCGGTCGTCGTGACGGCCGACCGGGGACTGGCCGCCCGCGTCGAGGCGCTCGGGGCCGCCGTGGTCGGTCCGCGCTCGCTGCTCGACCTCCTCGATCCCGCCCGGGAATAGGCCGCGGGGGCACCCGGTTGCATCCCCCATGGCTACGACTGCGATGACCCTCGACTCCCACGACCAGACGATCGCCGACGGCATCGTCCTCATCGACTTCTGGGCCGACTGGTGCGGCCCGTGCAAGCAGTTCGCTCCGGTCTTCGAGGCCACGAGCGAGAAGAACGCCGACATCACGTTCGCGAAGGTCGACACGGAGGACCAGCAGCAGCTCGCCGCGAGCTACGGCATCTCCTCCATCCCCACCCTCGTGGTGTACCGCGACGGCATCCCGCTGATGGCTCAGCCCGGCGCCCTGCCCGCCCCCGCGCTCGACAACCTGATCGAGCAGGTCCGCGGCCTCGACATGGTCGAGGTGCGCCGCCAGTACGAGGAGGCGAAGGCCGCTCAGGAGGCCGGCGCCGCCCCGCAGGCCTGATCCACCCGGCGCCTCGACCCGCTCCGCAGGCGGGAGGCGCCCGCAGACGCACGAGAACCCCCGGCAGCCGTGAGGCCGCCGGGGGTTCCGTCGTTCCGAGCCGGGATCAGCCGGTGTTCTGCAGACCCGCCGCGACTCCGTTGACCGCGAGCAGGAGCAGCCGCTGGTTCTGCTCCGTCCCGGATCCGCCCGGGTCGGTGCGGAGCGCCTTCAGTGCGCGCAGCTGCAGGAGCGAGAGCGCGTTGACGTACGGGGTGCGCAGGCGCACGGCACGGCCGAGCACGCGGTGGCCCGTGAGCAGGCTCTCCTCGCCGGTGATCGAGAGCACCCACCGGCGGGTGAGCGCCATCTCGTCGAGCACGAGTCCGGCGAGGTCGTCGCGGGAGTCGAGGGCGAGGTAGCGGCGGGCGATGCCCTCGTCGGTCTTCGCGAGCGACATCTCGACGTTGTCGACCATCGTCGTGAACAGCGGCCAGGAGGCGTAGGCCTCGCGGAGCAGGTCGAGGTCGCCGACGGCCTCGAGCGCGCTGCCCAGCCCGAACCAGCCGGTCAGGTTGACGCGGGCCTGGGTCCAGGCGAAGACCCACGGGATCGCTCGCAGGTCCTCGAGCGACTCGACGGAGAGGCCGCGGCGGGCCGGACGCGAGCCGAGGGCGAGCAGGCCCACCTCCTCCTGCGGGGTGACCCGGGCGAACCACGGCGCGAAGCCGTCGGCCTTCACGAGCTCGAAGAAGCGGCGGCGCGACTCGCGGTCCATCGTCGCCGCCACCTCGGCGAAGCGCTCCGCGGCGCCCGCGTTGCGCTCGCCGACAGCGGGGGAGGAGGCGAGCAGCGTCGCTCCCGCCACCTGCTCGATGTGCCGGGTGGCGATGTCCGGGTTGCCGTAGCGGGCGAAGATGACCTCGCCCTGCTCCGTCAGCTTGAAGCGGCCGTCCACCGATCCGGGCGGCTGCGCGAGGACGGCCCGGTTGGCCGGCCCGCCGCCGCGGCCGAGCGCTCCGCCGCGACCGTGGAACAGCGTGAGCACGATGCCCTCGTCGGCCGCCCACTGCGCGATGCGCGCCTGCGCGTCGTAGAGCGCGAGCGTCGCCGAGACCGGTCCGACGTCCTTCGACGAGTCGGAGTAGCCGAGCATCACCTCGAGCCGGTTGCCGGTGGCCGCGAGGCGCGCCTGAACCTGGGGGAGGCGGATCATCTCGGCGAGGATGTCGGTCGAGGCGTCGAGGTCGGCGAAGGTCTCGAAGAGCGGGACCGCGTCGATGATCGGCGGCTTGCCGTCGGTCGCCGCCTCGGCCAGTTCGAAGACCGTCCGCAGGTCGTCGGCCGACTGCGTGAAGGAGACGATGTACCGCCTCGCCGCGTCGGTGCCGAAGCGCTCCTGGACCTTCGCGATCGCCCGGAACACCGACAGGACCTCGAGGCCGCGCTCGTCGAGCTCCTCGCCGGCGCGGATCGCGGCGATCGTCTCGCGGTGCACCTTCGAGTGCTGGCGCACCTCGATCTCGGCGAGGTGGAAGCCGAAGGTCTCGAGCTGCCAGACGAAGTCCTGGAGGTCGCCGTAGGCGGCGCGGACGTCCTCGGCCTCGACCAGGGACTCCTGGATGGTGCGCAGCTCGGCCAGCAGCTCGGCGGCGGCGGAGTAGGCCAGCGGCCCCTCGGACCGGGTCGCGGCCAGGCGCTCGGCCGCGAAGAGCAGGACGCGGCGGTGCGCCTCGTTGGGCGAGCGCTCGGCGATGTCGGCGGCGAGCTCGGGAGCCCGCTCGACGCAGGAGGCCCAGAGCGCCTCGACGGCGGCCGACGGGGGAGTGGTCGACGCGTCGAGGGTCAGCGCGCGGCCCACGCGGCGGGCGACCCGCTCGAGGCCCATGAGGACGTGCTCGGAGGCGATGTCCACCGCAGCGAGGGTCGTCTCGGCGGTGACGAAGGGATTGCCGTCGCGGTCGCCGCCGATCCAGGTGCCCAGGCGGACGAAGGCCGGTGCGACCGGAGCCCGGGTGCCCGAGCCCTCGCCGAGCAGAGCGTCGTCGAGGCGGCGGTAGACGCGGGGGAGCACCGAGAACAGCGACTCGTCGAAGACGCTCATCGCGGTGCGCACCTCGTCGAGGGGAGTGGGCTTGGACTCGCGCAGCGGAGCGGTGCGCCACAGCGTGTCGACCTCGGCCAGCAGCTTGCGGCGGATCTCCACCAGCACGACGCCGCCCATGCGCGGGTCGTCGCGCTGCTCGAGCAGGTCGCTGATGCGGCGGATGGTCGAGGCCACTGCGCGGCGGCGCGCCTCGGTCGGGTGCGCCGTGAGGACCGGGCGGAACTCCAGTCGGGACAGGCGCGCGAACGCCTCGTCCTCCCCGAGCTCCCCGGTCAGCCGGCGCATCGAGGCGAGGATCGAGTCCTCGGGCGACTGCGCGCCGGCGTCGGCCTCGCGCCGGCGCAGCACGCGGACGCGGTGGAACTCCTCCGCCACGTTGACGAGGTGGAAGTAGCAGGTGAACGCCCGGGCGACCTCCTCGGCGCGCTCGAGCGTGAGCGAGGCGACGAACTCCTCCGCCTCCGCGGTCCCGGCGGCGTCGCCGCTGTCGTAGGCGCTGATCGTGAGCGCGCGCAGGCGCTCCACGTCCTCGTAGAGGGAGGGCTCGCCCGACTCGCGGAGCACCTGGCCGAGCAGCTCGCCCAGCAGGTGGACGTCGGCGCGGATCCTCTCGTCGAGCGGAGGCGCGGTCGTCCCGTCGGCGGAGGAGGGGGCGGTGGCGGAGGCGGGTGCTGCGGTCGCGGCGGACGCGTCGGAGAACGGATGCACGGGAGAGACCTTAGCGGCGGTGCGTATCGAGCACATGACGCCTGCGTCACGATCCGAACTGGAATGATCGAGGGGTGACCGTGACAACCGCACCCCCCGCTCCCGCCGTCCAGACCGAGCAGGCGGCACCCCATGTCGTCGTGCTGTTCGGCGCCGTCGGCGACCTGGCCCGGCGCAAGCTCATCCCGGGGATGGCCCACCTCGCGCTCTCCTCCCTCGCACCGGACCTGCAGATCGTCGGCACCTCGCTCGAGGAGCACGACGACGCCTCGTTCCGCGCCTTCGCGAAGCTGGCCTACGACGAGTTCGGGAGCCGCTCCCTGACGCCGGCGCAGTGGGACGAGTTCGCGTCCAAGCTCCGCTACGTCCCGCAGTCCGCCGGTCCGGCCGCGCTGGCCGCCGCCGTGACCGACGCCGAGGCGGTCCTCGGCCCGGACGTGAGCCGGCTGCACTACCTCAGCGTCCCGCCCAGGGCAGCTCTCTCCGTCGTGCGGATGCTCGCCGAGGCCGGGCTGGTCGAGCGCTCGCGGATCATCATGGAGAAGCCGTTCGGCGTCGACCTCGAGAGCGCGGTCGTCCTCAACGCGGAGCTCCACGAGACCTTCAGCGAGGAGCAGATCTTCCGGATCGACCACTTCCTCGGCAAGGAGCCGGCGCAGAACATCCTCGCCTTCCGCTTCGCCAACGGCCTCTTCGAGCCCATCTGGAACCGCAACTTCATCGATCACGTCCAGATCGACATCCCCGAGCGCCTCACGCTCGACCGTCGCGCCGAGTTCTACGAGTCCACCGGCGCGTACAAGGACATGGTCGTCACCCACCTCTTCCAGGTGCTGGCGTTCATGGCGATGGAGCCGCCGACCGCGCTGGAGCCCCAGGCCATCAGCGAGGAGAAGAACAAGGTCTTCCGCTCGATGCGTCCGCTGAACCCCGAGAACGTGGTGCGCGGCCAGTACATCGGCTACCGCGACGAGCCGGGCGTCGCCGCCGACTCCGAGACCGACACCTTCGTCGCGCTGAAGTGCGAGATCGACAACTGGCGCTGGGCGGGAGTGCCGTTCTACCTCCGCACCGGCAAGCGGATGGCCGAGGGCCAGCGCATCATCTCGATCGCGTTCCGCGAGCCCCCGAAGAGCATGTTCCCGCAGGGCTCCGGAGTCGGTGCCCACGGCCCGGACCACCTCACCTTCGACCTGGCGGACGCCTCGAAGGTCTCGCTCTCGTTCTACGGGAAGCGCCCCGGTCCCGGCATGCGGCTCGACAAGCTGAGCATGCAGTTCGCGCTCCAGGAGACCGACCGCGCGGGCGACGCGCTCGAGGCCTACGAGCGCCTGATCCTCGACGCGATGCGCGGAGACCACACGCTGTTCACCACCGCGGAGGGCATCGAGCGGCTCTGGGAGGTCTCCGCGCCCCTCCTGCAGGATCCGCCGCCCGTCCGTCTCTACGCGCCCGGCTCCTGGGGGCCGAACGCCATCCACCAGCTGATCGCGCCGCACGCCTGGCGCCTGCCGTTCGAGCGGGTCTGGCGCGACAAGCGCTGACCACGCCGCCGTGCGCCCCGCCTAGGCTGGGCGCATGGCGCGCACCGGTGAGGACCGGATCTGGACGGTCCCGAACGTCCTCAGCATGGTGCGTCTCGCGCTGGTGCCGGTGTTCCTCGTGCTCGTGGTCCTCGGCGAGGACGCGCTCGCGCTCCTGACCCTCGTCGTCTCGAGCCTCACCGACTACCTCGACGGCTGGATCGCGCGCCGCTTCGACCAGATGACGCGCCTCGGACGCGTCCTCGATCCGGCCGCCGACCGGCTCTACATCTTCGCCACCGTCCTGGGCCTCGCGGCCCGCGGACTGGTGCCCTGGTGGCTGGTCGCCGTGCTGCTCGCCCGCGACCTGATGCTCGTGGTCCTGGCGGTCGTCCTGGCGAACAACGGCTACGGACCGCTTCCCGTGCACCACCTGGGGAAATTCGCGACCTTCTGCCTCTTCTACGCGCTCCCGCTGATCATGCTGGGGCAGGCGTTCCCGGCCCTCGCGCCCGCCTCGCTCCCCATCGCCTGGGCCTTCGCGCTGTGGGGCGCGTTCCTCTACTGGTGGGCCGGGATCGTCTACGCCGTCCAGACGCGGGACCTCGTCCTGGGGGTCCGCACAGGTGCTCAGGGGTCCGACGAGGGTCACGATTCGGATACGCTGACCTGATAGGAGGTACGTCTTGGTCGAGCCCGTCGGTGGAGCATCATCCGCCCAGCACAATTCCGTTCCCGGTGAGCCGTCGACGGAGACGACTCTGACGTTCACCGACGACATCGGTGCCCAGCTCGCCGCTCTCGACAACCGCGCGTCCCGCGAGGAGGCCGAGGCCGTCGGGGCTCTGCCCTCGGGATCCGCGCTGCTGGTCGTGCGCCGCGGACCGAACACCGGCGCCCGCTTCCTCCTCGACACCGACTCCACGACGGTCGGCCGTCACCCCGACGCGGGCATCTTCCTCGACGACGTCACGGTCTCGCGCCGGCACGCCGAGTTCGTCCGCCGCGGCACGGCGTTCGAGGTCCACGACCTCGGCTCCCTGAACGGCACCTACTTCGACGGGGTCCGGATCGAGTCCGCGATCCTCACCGACGGCTCCGAGGTGCAGGTCGGCAAGTTCCGACTCACCTTCTACGCGTCCCGCGCCGACCTCGTCGCCGCTCCGGACGCGTGAGCCGTGGGCCGCTCCTCCGCGCGCGCCCTCCCCACCGGCTCCGCCGCTCTGCTGAGCATCGGGCAGGTGCTGGCCAGGCTGACCAGTGAGTTCCCGGACGTCACCCCGTCCAAGCTGCGCTTCCTCGAGGAGCAGGGGCTCGTCTCGCCGGCCCGCACCGACTCCGGCTACCGCAAGTTCTCGGGCTCCGACGTCGAGCGGCTCCGGATGATCCTCGCTCTGCAGCGCGACCACTACCTCCCCCTCAAGGTCATCCGCGGATACCTCGACGACATCGACGCCGGACGCGAGCCCGCCCTGCCGGCCGGTGTCGGGGGTCCGAGCGCCTCGCTCCTCGGCCCCGCCACGCGGTTGACCCGCGAGGGCCTCGCGGCCGAGTCCGGTGCCACGCCCGCTCTCGTCCAGGAGGCCATCGCCGCCGGGCTCGTGCGGGGCGGGGACGTGTTCGGGGACGAGGCTGTGACGACGCTCAAGGCGCTCGTCGACCTCGGCCGATCCGGTATCGAGCCCCGCCATCTCCGACCGCTCCGCGTCGCCGTCGAGCGCGAGATGTCGCTCATCGAGAGCGTCGTCGCCTCCAGCGCCCGCCGCGGAGAGGCGTCCGGCTCCGCCGGCGCTGCCGAGAACGCGGTGGGGCTCGCGACCCAGCTGGGCACGATCCGCGGGGCGATGGTGCGCAGCGCCCTCTCGCGGATCGCCCGCTCGTGAGGGCCGCGCCGCCGGCCGTCGGGCGGCCCGTGCGACACGCCGCGGCGCCGAGGCCGATGTCGTTTACTCGGCCTGCGCCGGTCGGTACGGTAGGGAGCGCGTTCGGAGGATCCGGCGTCCGGATCCGAGAGGCACAGGGATGAGAGAAGTCAGCCGCGACGTCAGCGGCCAGCGCGACCTCGTCCTGTTCACCGACGGACTGCCCGAGCTCGACGCCGACGCGGGCTACCGCGGGGCCGTCGCGGCACGCGCCGCGGGGATCACCTACCGGCAGCTCGACTACTGGGCGCGGACCGAGCTCGTCGAGCCCACCGTGCGCGGCGCGTCCGGCTCCGGAACGCAGCGCCTCTACGGCTTCCGCGACATCCTCGTGCTGAAGCTGGTCAAGCGCCTGCTCGACACCGGGATCTCGCTCCAGCAGATCCGCACGGCGGTCAACCAGCTCCGCGAGTCCGGGGTCGACGACCTCGCGCAGACGACCCTGATGAGCGACGGCGCGAGCGTCTACCTCTGCACCTCGAACGACGAGGTCATCGACCTGCTCAGCCGCGGCCAGGGCGTCTTCGGCATCGCCGTCGGCAAGGTCCTCCGCGAGGTCGAGTCGAGCCTCGTCGAGCTCGACCACCAGTCGGTCGACCCTGGCGACGAGCTCGCCCAGCGCCGCGCCTCCCGCCGCGTCGGCTGACCGCCCACCCCTCGCAGGTCGACCGCGGCCCCGGGGACTCCCGGGTCCCCTTCGCACGCTCAGCCGATCAGGAGCGGACCCGCCTGCAGCCGCGCTGTGCGAGCAACGGGCGCCATCCGAGTCTGACCGTGCTGATCGAGTGGCGGGCTCCTCCCACGTGAACCGTCCGCCGGACGCGAGTTCCCCGCCGATCACGCCCGCTCACCCTGCTGGTCCGATGACGGGCTCCGTCCGTGTCCCGCCCTGCGGATCCGACGACGGGCTCCGCTCGCGTCCCGCCATGCTGACCTCTCAACGGGCTCCGCTCGTGTGCGGTCATGCTGATCGAGTAGCGCGCTCCTCCCACGCATCGAGAGTCCGCGCTGAACTCCGACGCCGAGCGTCCGCCGGCGCCGTCCCTGGCACTCCTCGGGCACCGAGCATCGCCCGCGTCCCGAGACCTCGAGCCGGAGAAGTCCGGCGGACCCGCCGGCCCTAGGTCGCGGCGGGGACCTGCTCGCCGATGCGACCGGTGCGGATCACGCGGTCGAGCAGCAGGTCGAAGTTGTGCGCCATCTCCTGAGCGCTCTCCCCGGGCCAGACGTGCACGGGCTTCGCCGCGCCCTGCGCCTGCTGGAGGGAGGTGCGCTCCGGGAGCTGCGGGCTGAGCACGAGCGGTCCGAACATGTCGCGCAGCTCCTTGATCCGGAACTGGTGCTCCAGCGACTGGACGCGGGCGCGGTTGACGATGATGCCCAGCGGCTGGAGGCGCGGGCTGAGTCCGCGGCGGATCTCCTCGATCGCCCGGAGCGCCCGGTCGGCGGCGGCCACCGAGAACAGGCCCGGTTCCGTGACGACGGCGACGCGGTCGCTCGCGGCCCAGGCCGTGCGGGTCAGGGCGTTGAGCGAAGGGGCGCAGTCGATCAGCACGAGGTCGTAGTCGGCCTCGACGCTCGCGAGGGCCTCCTCGAGCTTCCAGATGTCGCGGATGCTGGGGTGCGGCCCGTCGAAGTTGATCGCGGAGGGGCTGCCGATCAGCACGTCGATCGTGCCGTGGTGCTCCTTGGTCCAGCCGGAGGGGGCGATCGCCGAGCGGACGATCTTCTCCTTCGGCGACGTCAGGACGTCGGCGATGTTGAGGTGGCCGGCGACGTTGATGTCCATTCCGGTCGACACGTCGGACTGGGGATCGAGGTCGACGACCAGCGTTCGCAGGCCCTTCGAGAACGCCGCGGATGCAAGGCCGAGCGTCACCGTGGTCTTGCCGACGCCGCCCTTGAGGGAGCTCACGCTGAGTACATGCATGGCTGACTACTTTACGTTCCTCCGGGCGGCAGAACCTAACCGTTCGCTGCACGCGCCGTCCGCGCCGTCTCCGGAAACGGGCCGCACTAGCAGTCGGAGCGCGCTCCGACCAAGCCGCCCGGCGCGATCCGGGCCCGCCGGTACACTCGTCCTGAGCGGAAGGAGGCTCGTTCGCATGGATGAGCGCAACGACGAACAGCCCGACACCGGCACCGGTCCCACACCGCGGACCGCCATGGACGCGGCTCGGGAATCGGGTCAGTACTCCCCGCGAGCGAGCGACACCGCTCCGACCCTCCTGCCCGACGGCGTGCGGATCACCCCGCCCGGCCCGCGGCGCCGCTCCACCGCCCCCGCTCCGGTCGAGGACGAGGACGCGATCGACGTCGGCCGCCTCGGCCTGCCGCCCTCGCGCTCGCACGCTCTCGTGCCCCCGGAGCCGAGTCCTGCTCCGACCCCCTCACCGGCTCCCGCTCACCCGTCAGGCGCGAACGGACCGGTCTCGGCGGGGATCCCCGCCCGAGCGGAGTCCGCCGAGAAGCCCGCGGCGTCCGAGTCCGCGGGGGAGCCCGCCGCCGTCCCCACGCGCCGCGACCGCCTCCGCGCCGAGTCCTCGAGCGTCGCTCCCGCCCCGTCCGCGCCGAGCGCCGCCGTCCCCGAGTCGGCGTCGATGCTCACCCCGGACAGGCTGCTGGAGGTCAACCGCAAGACCCGTCCCGCTCCCACGGGCGGCTGGCACCGCTTCCTCTACGGCCTGACCTTCCACACGGTCAACCTCGGCGACTCCGCGAAGGTGAAGGCGTGGAAGGCGATGGACGAGCGGATCGGCCGGCAGTTCGAGGGCGGCACCCGCTTCGTCCCGGTCATGACCCGCAAGGGCGGCGTCGGCAAGACCACGGTCACGACGCTCCTGGGCATGGCCCTCGCCGACGCGCGCGAGGACCGCATCATCGCGGTCGACGCGAACCCCGACCGCGGCACCCTGGCCGAGCGCGTCCCCAAGCAGACGCGGGCGACCGTCCGCGATGTCGTGAACCGCGCGGCCGGCGTGACCGGATTCACCGAGTTCTCGACGATGGTCTCCCGCGACGAGACCCGCCTCGACGTCCTCGCCTCCGACACCGACCCGCAGCTCTCCGAGGCCTTCGACGAGGACGACTACAACGTGGTCGCCGATCTGGTCGAGCGCTTCTACTCGATCATGCTCACCGACTGCGGCACGGGCATCGTGCACTCGGTGATGCGGCCCACGCTGCAGCGCGCCGACACAGTGGTGATCGTCTCGGGCGGCAGCGTCGACGAGGCCCGCCTGGCCTCCGAGACCCTCACCTGGCTGGACGCGAACGGCTACGGCGCCCTGGTGCGCAACGCGGTCGTCGCGCTCAACACGGCGACGCAGGGCACGAGCCTGGTGAAGCTGGAGGAGATCGAGTCGCACTTCCGCTCCCGCGTCCGCGACATCGTCCGCATCCCCTACGACCCGGTGCTCGCCGCCGGCTCCGTGGTGAAGTGGGAGCAGCTGCGCGAGGGCACGAAGGACGCCGCACGCCTGCTCGCCGCGCTCGTGGTCGAGGGCATGCCGGTCCGACGTGTCTGAGCCCCGGGCTTCCGGGGCGGCGTCCGCCGCGCACCAGGACCGCACCGACGGACCCGACGCGTCCACCGACGCCTTCGACCTGATCGTCGTCGGGGCCGGCTCCGGCAACTCGATCGTCGGTCCGGAGTTCGACGGCCTGCGGGTCGCGATCCTCGACGACGGCGAGTGGTTCGGCGGCACCTGCCTCAACGCCGGCTGCATCCCGACCAAGATGTTCGTCCACGTCGCCGACGTGATCACCGACGTCGACCAGGGCGGCCCGATCGGCGTCCACTCCCGCCTGCGCCGCCCCGAGTGGGCCGAGGTGCGCGACCGGGTCTTCGGCCGGATCGACGCGATCAGCGAGGGCGGTTTCGAGTACCGCGATCAGCGCTCCCCGAACGTGACCGTCCTCCGCGAGAGCTTCGGCTTCGAGTCGCTCGGAGACGGCGACCGCCCGCACGTCCTCGTCAGCGCCAGCGGTGCCCGCATCAGTGCTCCGCAGGTGGTCGTGGCCGCCGGCTCGCGGCCCAGGCCGCTCCTCGCCGCGTACGAGCCGGACCCCCGCATCCAGGACTCGTCCTCGGTCATGCGGCTCGACGAGCTCCCCGAGCGGATGCTGATCCTCGGCGGCGGCGCCGTGGCCGTCGAGTTCGCCCACGTCTTCTCCTCCTTCGGCACGGCCGTGACCGTCGCCGTCCGCGGCGACCGCCTCCTCCGCGCCCTCGACGAGGACGTCTCGCGCCGGTTCACCGGGATCGCCGCCGAGCGGTACACGGTGCTCACCGGAGTGAGCGCCGAGAGCGTCGACGCCCGCCCTGACGGGCTCCGCGTCGCCCTCAGCGACGGCACGACGGTCGAGACCGACCTGCTGCTCGTCGCGCTCGGCCGCGACCCCAACAGCGACACGGTCGCCGCCGCCTCCGTCGGGATCGATCTGCACGAGGACGGCCGGATCAGCGTCGACACCGAGCAGCGCGTCCTCTCCGGCGGACGCCCCGTGCCCGGCCTCTTCGCCCTCGGCGACGTGTCGTCGCGCTGGCAGCTCAAGCACGTCGCCAACCACGAGGCGCGCCTCGTGGCGCACAACCTCCTGCACCCGGGCGAGCTGCTCTCCAACACCCTCTCGCCGGTGCCCGGCGCGATCTTCGCCCACCCGCAGATCGCCCACTTCGGGCTCACCGCGGCCGAAGCGCGGGACCAGGGCCTGGACGTCGTCACCGTCACCCAGGAGTACGGCTCCACCGCCTTCGGCTGGGCGCTCGAGGACGACTCCAGCGCCTGCCTCCTGGTCGTCGGCATCGACGGCGCCCTCCTCGGCGCGCACATCATCGGGCCGCAGGCCAGTATCCTCATTCAGCCGCTCGTCCAGGCCGCCAGCGCCGGCACCGGCATCCGCGGACTCGCCCGCAGCCAGTACTGGCCGCACCCCGCAGCGAGCGAAGTCGTCGAGAACGCCCTCCTGAGCGCGGAGGAGGCCCTGAGGGAGCGCACCACATGACCGAACGCCAGATCCGCATCTTCGGGGACCCGGTGCTGAAGACCCCGTCCACGACCATCGAGACGGTCGACGCCGGCGTCCGCGGCCTCGTCGAGGACCTCGTCGACAGCGTCCGACCGCCCGGACGCGCCGGCGTCGCAGCCCCCCAGATCGGCGTCAACCTCCGCGCCTTCAGCTACAACGTCGACGGCGTCATCGGGTACATCCTCAACCCCGAGATCATCGAGCTCAGCGGAGACCCGCGACCGGTCGACGAGGGCTGCCTCTCCGTCCCGAACCTCTGGTACCCCGCGATCCGCTACCCGCACGCGAAGGTCCGCGGCACCGACCTCGACGGCAACGAGATCGTCCTCGAAGGCGACGGCCTCATGGCCCAGGCCCTCCAGCACGAATGCGACCACCTCGACGGACGCCTCTACCTCGACCGCCTCTCCCAGGACGACCGCCGCGCCGCCATGAAGGCTGTCCGGGAATCCGACTGGTTCTGAGTTGGATTCCGAGCCGGTCCCTGCCCGGCTCGGCGCGGTCGGCTTTTCGAGGTGGGCGCGTTCTGGGGAGCGTCGTGCGTTCCGCCGACGGGAAAGCGCTGGGACGCGCTTTCCCGGATACGGCTGTGTTGGTGGGGAGCCGGTCCTTGCCCGGCTCCACGCAGTCGGCCGCTCGAGGTGGGCGCGTTCCATGGAGCGTCGTGCGTTCCGCCGACGGTGAAGCGCTGGCACGCGCTTCACCGGATACGGCTGTGTCGAGGGGGAGCCGGTCCTTGCCCGGCTCCGCGCGGTCGGCCTTTCGAGGTGGGCGCGTTCCGTGGAGCGTCGTGCGTTCCGCCGACGGGAAAGCGCTGGTACGCGCTTTCCCGGATACGGCTGTGTTGAGGGGGAGCCGGTCCCTGCCCGGCTCGGCGCGGTCGGCACCGCGACAGGGGCGCGTCGAGGAGAGCGTCGGGCGTTCCGCCGACGGGATAGAGCTGGGCGCGCTGTCCCGGAGGCGGCTGCGATCGGGACGGCCTGCTGGTAACGGCGGGAGAGCGCGGGGTCAGCGGAGGGAGATGCCCTCGGTGGCGGGGGCGGCGGAGTAGACGGCGGCGATGGTGTCGGCGTAGTCGGCGAGGATGACGTTGCGCTTGATGCTCATCTTCGGAGTCAGGTGACCGCTCGCCTCCGTGAACTCGGTCGGGAGGATCACGAACTTCCGGATCGACTCGGCGCGGGACACGCGCTCGTTCGCCGCATCGACGGCCCGCTGCACCTCGGCCAGAACGACCGGGTTCACGGCCGCGTCCTCGAGTGAGAGGCCCTTGTCCTGCCCGTTGTTCGCGAGCCACGTCGGCAGCATCTCGGAGTCGAGCGTGACAAGAGCGGCGATGAACGGGCGCTGGTCGCCGACGACGACGACCTGGCCGACCAGCGGGTTCGCGCGGATCGGATCCTCCAGCGCCGCCGGAGCGACGTTCTTGCCGCCGGCGGTGACGATGATCTCCTTCTTCCGCCCGGTGACGCGCAGGTACCCGTCCTCGTCCAGGGTTCCGAGGTCGCCCGTGCGGAACCACTCGCCGTCGAACGACTCGGCCGTCGCCGCCTCGTTGTTCCAGTAGCCGCCGAAGACGTCGATGCCGCGCACCTGGATCTCGCCGTCGCCCGCGATCCGGATCGAGACCCCGGGCATCGCCGGGCCCACCGAGCCGATCTTGAACCGCTCGGTGCGGTTGACGGTGGCGGGCGCCGTCGTCTCCGTGAGGCCGTAGCCCTCGAGGATCTTGATGCCGAGGCTGTGGAAGAAGTGCCCGAGCCGGTCTCCCAGCGGCGCCGAGCCGGACACGGCGAAGCGGACGTTCCCGCCCATCGCGGTGCGCAGCTTCGAGTAGACGAGCCGGTCGAAGAGGAGGAACTGCAGCTTCAGAGCGAGCGGCACCGAGCCCGCCTCGAGCGCCATCGAGTGGGCGACGGCGACGTCGGCCGCGCGGCGGAAGATCTTCCCCTTCCCCCCGGCTTCGGCCTTCTGCTCGGCGGAGTTGTAGACCTTCTCGAACACGCGCGGCACGGCCAGGAGGAACGTCGGCTTGAAGGACGCGAGCGAGGGGAGCAGCTGCCTGGTGTCGGCCTGGTGCCCCACCTTCACCCCGCCGTGCACGCAGAGGATCGCGATGAAGCGGGCGAACACGTGCGCCGTGGTGATGAACAGCAGCGTCGACGCGCCGGGCTGGTGGATCAGCTCCGTCAGGGCGACCGCCGAGTTGCGGCTGAGCTCGACGAAGTTCGAGTGCCGGATGATGCAGCCCTTGGGGCGGCCGGTGGAGCCGGAGGTGTAGATGATGGTCGCGATGTCGGTGCCGGTCGCCAGCGAGCGGCGGCGCTCGATCTCGGCGTCCGGCACGTCGACGCCGCGCGTGACGAGCTTGTCCAGATCGCCCAGCCCGATCTGCCAGGCGAGTCGGACCTCGGGAAGGTCGGCGCGGATCTCGTCGAAGCGGGCGAAGTGCTCGGGAGTCTCGACGATCACGGCGTGCGCGCCGGAGTCGGCGAGGTTCCACTGCACCTGCGCGGGGGAGGAGGTCTCGTACACCGGGACGAGGACCCCGCCGGCGAACCAGACGGCGAAATCGATCAGCGTCCACTCGTAGCGCGTCTTGCAGATCAGTCCGACCTTCTCGCCCGGCTCGAGGCCGGCGGCGACGAAGCCCTTCGCGAGGGCCGTGACCTGGTCGAGGAACTCCTGCGCCGTCACATCGCGCCAGCCCTCGCCGTCGGGCAGCGCGAAGAGCGGGCGATCGGGCGTCTCGCGGACACGGTCCAGCAGGAGGGCGGTCGTGTTGGCCTGGGGATCGGCCGGAACCACCAGGGGGGAATCGAACTGGTCCACGGCAACTCCTTCGGTACCTGAATGAACGTCGTCTCCACCCTACCGGCGCGGCGCAAGCTGTGGATCCGTTCAGGGTAACGATCCAGCGGTGGCTCCGCGAGGAGGGCCGACACGCGTCGCCGGGTCTCGCCGCTGAGCCGCATCGGAGCGCTCGCGGTCACTACACTCGTCCTGGCCGCCGCTCAGGGCGGCCCGCCGACGCTGCCGCGCCGGTGGCGACGGGAAGGCGGTTCGCGTGCACGCGATCGGGATCGACATCGGCGGCACGAAGATCGCCGGAGCCCTGGTCGACGAGTTCGGGGGGATCCTCCGCGAGGACCGTCGGCCCACTCCCGCCGGGCACCCCGAGCTGATCGTCGACGTCGTGGTCGAGATGGTCGAGCATCTGCGCTCCGGCCTGCTCCCGGGAGACGTCTCCGCGGTCGGAGTCGCCGCCGCCGGCTTCATCGACGCCTCGCAGTCGATCGTCTACTACGCCCCGAACATCAACTGGCGCAACGAGCCCTTCCGCGAGAAGCTCTCGGCCCGCATCGACCTGCCGATCATCATCGAGAACGATGCGAACGCCGCCGGCTGGGCCGAGTTCCGCTACGGCTCGGGCCGCCTCGTCAGCGACATGCTGATGCTCACCATCGGCACCGGAGTGGGTGGCGCGATCGTCATCAACGACCGGCTCCTGCGCGGCGGCTTCGGCGCCGCGGCCGAGATCGGGCACATGCGCGTCGTCCCCGGAGGCCTGCCCTGCGGCTGCGGCGCCCGCGGCTGCATCGAGCAGTACGGCTCGGGCCGCGCGCTCCAGCGCTTCGCCGGCGAGCTGGCCGACGCGGGCGGGATCGGCCAGGGCATCGCCGACGCCCGCGCCCGCAACGGCGGCGAGCTGAACGGCCACCTCATCTCCGAGCTGATCACCGCCGGCGACCTCGGCGCCCTCGCGGCGCTGCGACAGCTCGGCCACTGGCTGGGCGAGGCGGCGGCCAGCCTGAGCGCCGTCCTCGACCCGCAGATGTTCGTCATCGGCGGCGGAGTGGCGCAGGCGGGCGACCTCCTGCTGGACCCCATCCGCCAGGCCTACCTCGACAACCTCCCCGCCCGGGGCTACCACCCCGAGCCCGAGTTCCGCATCGCGGAGCTCGTCAACGACGCCGGAGTCGTGGGGGCCGCCGACCTGGCGCGCCTGCACGCGAGCTCCCTCTAGCGGCACCCGCCGCACCCGATCCGCCGCACCGCCGAGGAGCCCGATGTTCTACTGGTTCATGAAGCACATCGTCGCGGGCCCGCTCCTGAAGACGATCTTCCGGCCGTGGGTGGTCGGCGCCGACAAGGTGCCGCAGAACGGCGGCGTGATCCTCGCGAGCAACCACCTCTCCTTCATCGACTCCGTGATCCTCCCGCTGGTGATCGAGCGGAACATGGTCTTCCTCGCCAAGAGCGACTACTTCACCGGCAAGGGCCTCAAGGGCTGGGCGACGCGGACGTTCTTCACCGCCACGGGGATGCTGCCCATCGACCGCTCCGGTGGCAAGGCGTCGGAGGCCTCGCTCAACACGGGCCTCCGCGTCCTCGCGGGCGGCCACGCCCTGGGCATCTATCCCGAGGGCACGCGCAGCCCCGACGGCCGCATGTACCGCGGCCGCACCGGTGTCGCGCGCATGGTCCTCGAGGCCCGCGTGCCCGTCATCCCGGTCGCCATGATCGACACCGCGCGCATCATGCCCATCGGCAAGCGCCTGCCGAAGCTGGGCCGCATCGGCATCGTCTTCGGGGAGCCGCTCGACTTCAGCCGCTTCGAGGGCATGGAGGGCGACCGGTTCATCCTCCGCTCGATCACCGACGAGATCATGTACGAGCTCCTCGCCCTGAGCGGCCAGGAGTACCTCGACGTCTACGCGACCTCGGTCAAGGAGAAGCGCGCGGCCCTCACCCGCTGAGCGCCCGCTCGATGCCGGGGCCCCCTCCCGGCCGAGCGCCCTGCCAGGCGATAAGCTCGTCAACCGCTGCCGTCCGTCCGGACGGCGGCCCTCCGCGCGCCGCTGGCGCCCGTCAGAACCGGGAACACCCTCGTGGTCATCGATCCGAACGAACCGTACGTCCTCGCCGCCCCCTCCGTGGTCGCCGGCCTGGACTATTGGCGCGAGCTCGAGATCAAGCAGCAGCCGCAGTGGCCCGATGCGGAGGCCGTGCGAGCGGCGTCCGCCGAGGTGGCCGCGCTCCCTCCGCTGGTGTTCGCCGGCGAGGTGGACCAGCTGCGCGAGCGTCTCGGAGCCGCGGCCCGCGGCGAGGCGTTCCTCCTGCAGGGCGGCGACTGCGCCGAGACCTTCGCGGGAGCGACCGCCGAGCAGATCCGGAACCGCGTCAAGACCGTGCTGCAGATGGCCGTCGTCCTGACCTACGGCGCGAGCATGCCCGTCATCAAGATGGGCCGGATGGCCGGCCAGTTCGCGAAGCCGCGCTCGAGCGATCTCGAGACCCGCGGCGACGTGACCCTGCCCGCCTACCGCGGCGACATCGTCAACGGCTACGACTTCACCCCGGAGTCCCGCGCCGCGGACCCGCGCCGCATCGTGCAGGGCTACCACACCGCCGCCTCGACGCTGAACCTCATCCGCGCCTTCACGCAGGGCGGATTCGCCGACCTGCGCCTCGTCCACTACTGGAACAAGGGCTTCACCGAGAACCCGCAGAACCAGCGCTACGAGCAGCTGGCCCGCGAGATCGACCGCGCGGTCAAGTTCATGGTGGCGTGCGGGGCCGACTTCGAGGGCATGAAGCGCACCGAGTTCTACACCGGCCACGAGGGCCTGCTGATGGACTACGAGCGCCCCATGACGCGCATCGACTCGCGGACCGGCACGCCGTACAACACCTCCAGCCACTTCATCTGGATCGGCGAGCGCACCCGCGAGCTCGACGGCGCGCACGTCGACTTCCTGTCGCGGGTGCGCAACCCGATCGGCGTGAAGCTCGGCCCGTCGACCACGCCCGAGACGATGCTCGAGCTGATCGACAAGCTCGACCCCGAGCGGGAGCCCGGGCGCCTCACCTTCATCACCCGCATGGGTGCCGGGAGGATCCGCGACGCCCTCCCGCCGCTGCTCGAGGCCGTCAAGCGGAGCGACGCCCTGCCGCTCTGGGTGACCGATCCGATGCACGGCAACGGGCTGACGACGCCGACCGGCTACAAGACCCGTCGCTTCGACGACGTGGTCGACGAGGTCAAGGGCTTCTTCGAGGCGCACCGCGCCGCGGGGACGCACCCGGGCGGCATCCACGTCGAGCTCACAGGCGACGACGTCACCGAGTGCCTCGGCGGCTCGGAGCACATCGACGAGGCGACGCTCGCCACCCGGTACGAGTCGGTCTGCGACCCGCGCCTCAACCACATGCAGTCGCTCGAGCTCGCGTTCCTCGTGGCGGAGGAGCTCCGGGGCCGCGCGATCTGATCCGGCCCCGACCGCCGGTCGAGTCCCGTCGAGGGGCTCGACCGGCGGCGTCAGGTCGTGATGGTGATCGACAGCTGGATCGTCGTGCCGCGCTGCACGAGATCGCCGGCCTTGTTGGACTGGTTCGTGACCTTGGTCAGCTCGTTCGGCGCCGCGTCGATCAGCGGGCCGAGCGTCGTCAGGGAGTAGCTCCACGACAGGTCCGCCGCCTCGAGGGCCGCCTTCGCCTCGTCGCGGTTCATCCCCACGACGTTCGGCACGGCGACGGGCTCGGGCCCCTTCGACACGACGACCGAGACGGTGTCGCCGGTCACGGCGGGCGCCTCCGGGTTCGCCTGCGTGAGAACGACGCCCGCGGCCACGGTGTCGCTCCAGTCCTCGCCGCTGCGGTCGAGGGCGAGACCGGCCGCCTCCGCCTTCGCCGTCGCGTCGTCGATCGAGAGGCCGACGACGTTCGGGATCGGTCCGAGACTCACCACCATCGCGATGGTGCTGGTCTCGGACATCGTCTCGGGCAGCGCCGATCCGTCAGGCAGCGAGGCGGAGACGACCACACCCGCGTCGACGTCGGCGTCGAAGATCTTCGAGACGTCGCCGACGGTGAAGGAGCCGCCCGTCACCGCGGCGGCGGCGTCGGCCTCCGAGAGGCCGGCGAGCGACGGGACCGGCAGCTGGCGCGGCCCGCTCGAGACGGTCAGGGTGATGACGGAGCCCTTGTGCACCCCCTGCCCGCCGGGCGGATCGGAGCTCACCACCGTCCCCGCGGGCACGGTGAGGTCGGGCGTCTCCTGCGGCTGCACCTCGAAGCCCTGCGACTGCAGCTGGGCCGTCGCGTCCTGCTGCGACTGGCTGACGACGTCCGGGATCGACACGATCGCGCCGGGTCCCTCGCCGAACCACCAGGCCGTCCCGCCGCCGATGAGCGCCAGGAGGAGGACGACCACCGTGAGCAGGACGCCGCGGCGCCGTCGGACGCGGCGTCTGCTCGCGAGCCGGGCGACGGTGTCGTCGTCCTCGTCGATCACGAGCACCGCTCCGGGGGCCGGCGCCGGGTCGAAGACCGAGGTCTGCCCGGGCTCCGCCGTATCGAAGACGGCCGTCGCGGGCGCCGGATCGGCGACGGGCGCCGGGAGCGGGGTGACCGCCTGCGTGTCGCCGCGGCGGTCGCTCGGCGTGATGCCCATGAGCCGCTCGGCCTCGAGCAGCTGCGCGAGCATGACACCGGCGTCGCGGGGCCGCATGTCCGGGTCGCGCTCGGTCGCCCAGAGGACGAGCTCGTCGAGCGAGGTGGGGACGGAGGCGACCGTCGCGCTGGGGTACGGGACGGAGTCGTTCGCGTGCTGGTACGCGATCTGCATCGGCTGCTCGCCCGTGAAGGGCTGCTCTCCGGTGAGCATCTCGTAGATCATGATCCCGATGGCGTAGATGTCGCTGCGGGTGTCGGCGGTGCCCCGCGTGACCAGCTCGGGGGAGAGGTAGGCGATCGTGCCGAGGAGGGCCTGACCGGAGGCGGTGTTGGCGGAGGCGGCGCGCGCGAGGCCGAAGTCGCCGATCTTGATCCGGCCGTCGTCGGCGAGGAGCACGTTCTCGGGCTTGAGGTCGCGGTGGAGGATCCCGGCGCGGTGCGCGGCGGCGAGACCCGAGAGCACGGAGTGCATGATGTCGACGACCTGCTGGGCGGTCAGCCGGCCGCGCTCCTTGAGCAGGTCGCGCAGAGTGATCCCGGGGAGGTACTCCATCACCAGGTAGGCCATGTCCGAGTCCTGGCCCTGGTCGAAGACGCTGACCACGTTCGGGTGGGCGAGACGGGCGGCGGAGCGCGCCTCCTGGACGAAGCGGTTCTTGAACGTCGCGTCGTCGGAGAGGTGGCCGTGCATGACCTTCATCGCCACGCGGCGCTCGAGGCGCTGGTCGTGCGCGAGGTAGACCGTCGCCATGCCGCCGCGGGCGATCCTCGAGCGCACCTCGTACCGGCCGTCGACAAGACGGCCGAGGAGAGGGTCGAGCTGGCTGGTGGTCACGCGACGAGTCTAGGCAAGACCCCCGGGGGAACCGGTGAGCGACGCCCGGGCGGCGCAGGACGGGCCCGACTCCTTCTCCGGACGCCCGCAGTTGGCGGCCCTCCGGGCTCGTGGCAGTCTTGACGCGTGACCGACTCGTCCGCTTCCCCCGCCACCTCGACCGATTCCGAGCCCGAGTGGCTGACCATCCCCGACCTCGTGGAGCTGACCGGGCTCGGCGCCGGCCGGGTCCGCCGCCTCCTCGAGGAGCGCCACCTGCTCGGCACCCGCCGCGACGGCGTGCTGAAGGTCCCCGCCCTCTTCCTCCGCGACGGGGAGCCGATGAGCGAGATCCGCGGCACCGCGATCCTGCTCGCCGACTCCGGCTTCACCGACGACGAGGCGGTCGACTGGATGCTGACGGTCGAGGAGAGCCTGGGCACGAGCCCGATCGTCGCCCTCCGCGCCGGCCGCAAGGCCGAGGTCCGGCGGGTCGCCCAGGCCCTGGCCTGATCTCGCCGGTCCGCTCCTAGGAGGTGCGGACCGTGACCTGGGCGGCCAGCTCGCGCAGCTCCGCCACGCCCTCCGCGCGGAGCGGCGCGTCGGGGAGGACCGCGATCGCCGCGGCCACCTCCTGGTCGATGCGCTCCTCGAGCCGCTCGAGGGCGCCGCTGCCCGCGATGATGTCCTGCGCCCGCGCGATGGACGCCGCGCCGGCGTCGCTCCGGCCCACGACCGCGTCGAGCTCGGCCCGCTCGTCCGGCGAGCACGCGCTTCGGGCGAGGCCGAGCAGCACGGTGCGCTTGCCCTCCCGCAGATCGTCGCCGGCCGGCTTGCCCGTCACCGCCGGGTCGCCGAAGACCCCGAGGACGTCGTCGCGCAGCTGGAAGGCGATCCCGACCGGGAGCCCGAAGCGGCGCAGGGCGTCCAGCTGCGCGTCGTCGCCGCCGGCGAGGGAGCCGCCGATCACCAGCGGCGCCTCGATGCTGTACTTCGCGCTCTTGTAGACCACCACCCGCTCCGCCCGCTGCAGGTGCTCGTGCTCGGGGTGCTGCACCCATGCGCTCTCCTCGAGGATGTCGAGGTACTGGCCCAGCGTGACCTCGGTGCGCATCAGGTTGAACTCCGCGCGCGCGCGCTCGGCTGCGACTCGATCCCCGAGCGACCACTCCGCCGCGGCGAAGATCTCGTCCGACCAGACCAGGAGGAGGTCGCCGAGGAGGATCGCGGAGGAGCGGCCGAACTCGTCGCGGTCGCCGGTCCAACCGCCGTCGGCGTGGAAGGAGGAGAAGCGCCGGTGGGCCGCGGGAGCGCCGCGGCGGGTGTCGGAGTTGTCGATCACGTCGTCGTGGACGAGGGCGGCGGCGTGGAACAGCTCCAGCCCGGCGCCCACCCTCGCGATCGGATCGGAGCCGCTCGGATGGGCCTCGCTCGAGGTGCTCGACACCGCGTTCCAGCCCGCCTCGCAGAAGCGCGCGCGGAACCGCTTGCCCCCGCTGAGAAAGTCCCGCGAAAGGTCGCCGAGGGCGGAGACGTCCTCTCCTATGGAGCGCAGAATTGGCGTGCGCCCGGTGAGGAATTCATCGATTCGGAGCTGGACGCGATCGACCAGTCGAGAGCTGTGGTTCACCCGACCAGCCTATGCACCGAAGGTGCCTGGTGCCTGCGTCGGGCTCGGTCTACACTGAAGCGCCGCCCGACCGGTCGAGCCCAGACGCCGCCTATTCCGGTGCCGATCCCCGAAAGGGTCGACGCCGCACCCTGAAGGGGTCACGATGCCGCTTTCGGAACACGAGCAACGGCTCCTCGATGAGATGGAGCGGAACCTCTACCAGAACGACGCCGATTTCGTGGCGGCGGTCGGCAAGGGACGCGGCGGCACCAACTACCGGGCCCTCGTGCTCGGCATCCTCCTCGGCATCCTCGGTCTCGCCGTGCTCGTCGCGGGAGTGGTCGTGCGCCAGCCCCTCGTCGGCATCCTCGGGTTCGCCTTCATGCTCGGCGGCGTGATCGTGGCCATGCGCCCGGCCGCCGGCGGCTCCTCCGAGCCCGGCCTGCCCGACGTCGGCCGTCCGTCGAAGCCCCGCTCGGGCAACCGCCAGGGGTCCGGCTTCATGGACCGTCTGAACGACAGGTGGGACAACCGCGGAGACGGGCGCGGCTAGCCTCCCCTCCGCTCCACCACAGGGTCGATCCTCACGGATCGGCCCTTTTTTCGTGCCCGCGGCCTCCCTCCCGCGGCATTCCCCCTCCACTTCGCCCCACTGTCGCGATTCCGCGGAAACACGCGGATGACCGGGGCCTCTCCGGCGCGCCCCGCGCCGCGCCGGGGTTGTGAGTGGGGGGAAGTGGAGTACTGTGGAGGACACACCATCCTTGGCCGGAAGAAGTGGGGGGCAGTCCGTGTTCCTCGGCACCTATTCCCCCAAGCTCGACGAGAAGGGCCGCGTGATCCTCCCCGCCAAGTTCCGCGACGAGTTCTCCTCCGGAGTCGTCGTCACGCGCGGCCAGGAGCGGTGCCTGTACGTGTTCAGCCAGGCCGAGTTCGAGGTGATGCACGAGAAGATCCGGCAGGCGCCGGTGACCAGCAAGCAGGCGCGGGACTTCCTCCGGGTGTTCCTCTCGGGCGCGAGCGCCGAGACGCCGGACAAGCAGAACCGCGTGACCCTCCCGGCTCCGTTGCGCGCCTACGCCGGCCTCGACCGCGACCTCACCGTCATCGGAGCGGGCAACCGCGCCGAGATCTGGGCGCAGGGCGCCTGGGAGACCTACCTGCAGGAGCAGGAGTCCGTGTTCTCCGACACCCAGGAGGAGGTGATCCCCGGCCTGTTCTAGGTCCTGTCGCGCGACTCCCAGCCACTCGGCGCCCGGACGCACCTTCCCCGGTGTCCGGACGCGAGGTGGATGGGGATCGGACGACAGGAACGGGAACGGCGGGACCGCCATGGCAGAGAACACTCCGAAGGGCGCTCCGCGCCCGACCGAGGAGCGGCACCTCCCGGTGCTGCTCGAGCGCTGCGTCGAGCTCCTGGCTCCGGCGCTGGAGCGCGACGGGGCGGTCGTCGTCGACGCGACGCTCGGCATGGGCGGGCACTCGCTCGCGCTGCTCGAGCGCTTCCCCGGCCTGCACCTCGTGGGCCTGGACCGCGACCCCGAGGCGCTGCAGCTCGCGGGGGAGCGGCTCTCCGCCCACGCCTCCAGGATCGACCTCGTGCACGCCGTCTACGACGAGCTGCCAGACGTGCTCGACGAGCTGGGCATCGACACGATCGACGGTGCGCTCTTCGACCTCGGCGTCTCCTCGCTCCAGCTCGACGAGACCGAGCGCGGGTTCTCCTACTCCAAGGACGCGCCGCTCGACATGCGGATGGACTCGACCGCCCCGCTCACGGCGGCGAGCATCCTCGCCGACTACGACGAGACCGCCCTGCGCCGCATCTTCCACGAGTACGGCGAGGAGCGCCTCGCCGCGCGCTACGCCAAGAAGATCGTGGAGGCCCGTCGCGAGGCTCCGCTGGAGCGCTCCGGCCGTCTCGTCGAGATCATCCAGGCGGCGACCCCGGTCGCGATCCAGCGGAACGGCCACCCCGCCAAGCGCGTCTTCCAGGCGCTGCGGATCGAGGTCAACCAGGAGCTGTCCGTCCTCGAGCGGGCGATCCCCGCCGCCCTGGGCCGGATCAACGAGGGCGGGCGGATCGTCGTCGAGGCGTACCAGTCGCTCGAGGACCGGATCGTCAAGCGCGCGCTCCAGGCCGCGTCCTCCTCCACCGCCCCGGCCGGCCTCCCGATGGAGCTGCCGGAGCATCGACCCGAGTTCCGACTCGTCATCCGCGGAGCCGAGCTCGCCTCCGACGACGAGAAGGCCCGCAACCCCCGAGCGACACCCGTGCGTCTGCGCGCGGCCGAGAGGATCAGGAGCACCGCATGAGCGCTACCGCCGTCATCGACCCCGCCCGCCGAGCACGCCCCGAGGAGGAGGCGCCCCGCCCCCGAATCGAGGCCGTCCCGGCCGGTCAGGCGCAGTCGCGCCCGAAGCTCGTCTACGGGATCGTCGCCGTCGCCGGCCTCTTCGCGATCATCGTCGTCCAGCTCCTGGTGAGCGTCGGCCTCTCGCAGGGGGCCTACCAGATCTCGGCGCTGCAGACCGAGCAGAAGTCGCTCACCCGCAGCAACGCGGAGAAGCAGGACGCCGTCGACACGCTGAGCTCGCCGCAGAACCTCGCCACCGCCGCTCAGGGCCTGGGCATGGTCGCCAACACCGCGCCGGTCTACCTCCGCCTCTCGGACGGCGCCGTGCTGGGCGACCCCTCCTCCGCCGCGTCGAGCGAAGTCGCGGGCACCGCCTCCGCGCCGCTCGTGCCCAACGCCCTCGTCCCGGCTCTCCAGCCCGGCGCGAGCGCGTCCTCCCCGGCTGTCGACGGTGCGGCCGTACCGTTGCAGGGCGAGCTGCCCGCGCCCATCACGCACTGACGCGCGGCGTCGCGGTCCGCCTCCGCGCGGGCACCCGCCCCGCGGGGCGCACGACGACCATCCGGACCCGACGAACGGCGGCCCGCCCGCCCGGAGCAAGAAGGACACCGCCGCAGTGAGACACCACCGCTCTAGCAGACGCCGCACGGCCGTCACGTTCGTCATCATCGTCGCCGTCGTCGGACTCTTCATCGGCAAGCTGGTGGACATCCAGATCGTGCGGGCGAACGAGCTCACCGATGCGGCCGCCCAGAACCAGTCGAACAGCGTCGTCACCTACGGTCAGCGCGGCCCCATCGTGGACCGCTCCGGGACGGTGCTCGCGGACACCACCACGCGCTACCGGCTGACGACCTCGCCGAAGAACGTGGCCGAGTTCCCGCGCGAGCTGGGCGAGGACCAGAAGGTCATGGTCAGCGTGCAGCAGGCCGCCTCCGAGATCGGCGCGATCACCGGGCAGTCGGTCGAGCAGATCACCGGAGCGGTGGACGCCGCGCTCGCGAAGGACGCGAAGGCCAACTACCTGATCCTCTCGGAGGGGCTCGACCTCGAGGCCTACCAGAAGCTCGTCGCGCTCGACATCCCGTGGACCTACTTCGAGACCCAGCAGGGACGCAGCTACCCCAACGGCGCGGTGGCCGGCAACCTCGTCGGCTACGTCGGGGCGGACGGAGCGGCCCAGGAGGGCATGGAGTACGCGGAGAACACCTGCCTCGCGGGGCAGAACGGGTCCGAGAGCTACGAGCGCAGCGCCGACTACGTCCGGATCCCGGGCAGCACCGTCTCGGAGACCCCGGCCGTCGACGGCGGGACGCTGAAGCTCACCATCGACTCCGACCTCCAGTACTACTCCCAGCAGGTCCTCTCGCAGCGCGTCGCCGAGGTCGGCGGCAGCTACGGGATCGTCGTCGTGCAGGAGGTCAAGACCGGCAAGCTGCTCGCCGTGGCCGAGACGCCGACCGTCGACCCCAACAACGTCGAGGCGAGCGCCTCCGCAGACCGCAGCTCGCGCGCCTTCCGCGCGCCGTTCGAGCCGGGCTCGACCTTCAAGCCGATGACGGCCGCGATGCTGATCGACCAGGGCCAGGCGGGCCCGACGACCCAGGTCGTCGTCCCGGACTCCTTCGAGAAGGACGGCGCCTCGTTCAGCGACGACTTCGCGCACACCCCGACGAACTACACGCTGACCGGCATCCTCAAGGACTCGTCGAACGTCGGCATCTCGATGCTCGGCTCCCGCCTGTCGGCCCAGACCCGCTACGACTACCTGCAGAAGTTCGGTCTCGGCACGCCCACCACGAGCGGCTTCCCCGGCGAGGAGGGCGGCCTGCTCGCCGACTACCAGGACTGGGACAACCAGACGAACTACACGACGATGTTCGGCCAGGGCGTCTCGGCGACCGCGGTGCAGGTCGCGAGCATCTACCAGACGCTCGGCAACGGCGGAGTGCGGCTCCCGTCGCAGCTGATCGACGGCTGCACCACGGCCGACGGCTCCGTCGTGGACGTCCCCGATGCGACGGGCACCCAGGTGGTGTCGAGCTCGGCCGCGAAGCAGGTCGTCGACATGCTGCAGACCCACTACAACGAGGGCTGGCTGGCGAACGACATCCATGTCGACGGCTACAACATCGCCACCAAGACCGGTACCGCGCAGCAGCCCGACGGGAAGGGCGGCTACTCGAAGAGCTACACCGTCTCGCTCGCCGGGCTCGCGCCGGCGGAGGACCCGGAGTACGTCGTGACGGTCACCATCGCCGATCCGGTTAAGATGAACACGTCCCAGGCGACGGCTCCCGTCTTCCAGCAGGTCATGACCCAGGTGCTCAAGACCAACCGGGTGGAGCCGTCCACGGTGCCGCCCGTCGAGTACCCGACGACGTGGTGAGCCCCGCCGGGACCACGATCCAAGCACCAGAACGAGAGAAAGAGCGGGCAGTGCACGACCCTCGCCCGCAGTCCTCCCTCCGCCCCGAGCACCCCGTGCCGCGGAGCCTCTCGCAGCTCGTGGCCGAGTTCTCCCTCGGCCCGGTCCGCGGCCTCGAGGGCGTCGAGGTGAGCGGAGTCACGCTGGACTCGAACCAGGTCGAGTCCGGAGACCTCTACGTCGGTGTCGCAGGACGCCGTGCCCATGGCGCGGCCTTCGCGTCGGCCGCCGCGGCGTCCGGAGCCGTCGCCGTGCTGACCGACCCGGCCGGAGCGGAGCTCGCCGCCGACAGCGGCCTGCCCGTGCTGGTGACCCCCGACCCGCGGGCCGCCCTCGGCGACGTCGCCGCGTGGATCCACCGCACCCGCGAGGACGTCCCGACGCTCTTCGGCGTGACGGGGACCAACGGCAAGACGAGCGTCGTCTACATCCTCGACGCGCTGCTGCGCCGGCTCGGAGTCGTCTCCGGCCTCAGCTCCACCGCCGAGCGCCGGATCGGCGACGTCGCCGTGGTCAGCTCGCTGACCACTCCCGAGGCGAGCGAGCTGCACGGCCTGCTCGCGCGGATGCGCGAGTCCGCCGTCCGCGCGGTCTCCATCGAGGTCTCGGCGCAGGCGCTCACGCGGCACCGGATCGACGGCCTCGTCTTCGACGTCGTCGGCTTCACGAACCTCAGCCACGACCACCTCGACGACTACTCCGATCTGCGCGAGTACTTCGAGGCCAAGGCCGACCTCTTCGAGCCGGAGCGCGCACGCCGCGGCGTCGTCACGGTCGACAGCGCCTGGGGGCGCGAGCTCGCCGAGCGCAGCCGCATCCCCGTCGCGACGCTCGCCGGCTCGCCGGTCGTCGGAGTCGCCCCGACGACGCCCGCCGACTGGTCGATGACGGTGCTGGACGCGACGCCCGACAGCACCACCTTCCGCCTGGAGGGGCCCGAGAACCGCTCCGTCGTCGTCACCGTCTCGCTGATCGGCTGGTACATGGCGTCCAACGCCGCGCTGGCGATCGTGATGCTGGTGGAGTCGGGCTTCGACCTGGACGCCGTCGCGCACGCGCTCGAGGACAGCCGTCTCGACGTCTACATCCCGGGCCGCGCCGAGCTCGTCTCGGGGGAGCGCGGACCGCGCGTCTACGTCGACTACGGCCACACCCCCGACGCGTTCCAGAACGCGCTCGAGGCGCTGCGGTCCATCACGCCCGGCCGCCTGTTCATGGTGTTCGGGGCGGACGGGGACCGCGACACGACCAAGCGGAGCGACATGGGCGCCATCGCCGCCCGCCTCGCCGACGTCGTGGTCGTCACCGACTTCCACCCGCGCTGGGAGGATCCGGCCGCCATCCGCGCCGCGCTCCTCCAGGGCGCCCGGGCCGCCGTGCCCGACCGGGAGATCCACGAGATCGCCGACCCGCGCGCCGCCGTGCGCGCCGCCGTCGCCCTCGCGCGCGAAGGGGACTCGATCCTCTACGCCGGGCCCGGCCACGAGGACCACCAGGAGATCGCAGGAGTGCACATGCCGTATTCGGCCAGAGACGACGTCCGTCACGCGCTGCGCGAGGCGGGCTGGCTGTAGATGATCGCCCTCACCCTCACCGAGATCGCCGAGGCCGTCTCCGGACGCCTCCACCTGGCCGGCTCGTCCGCAACGGCCGCCACCGTGATCGATGGAGCGACCGAGACCGACTCCCGCGAGATCGCGCCCGGCGGCATCTTCGTCGCCAAGCGCGGCGAGCACACCGACGGCCACCTCTTCGCTCCCGCCGCTCTCGAGCGCGGTGCCGCGCTCCTCATCGTGGAGCGCCCCCTCGACCTCGACGTGCCGCAGGTCCTCGTCGACGACTCCGTCGAGGCGCTCGGCGCGCTGGCGACCGAGGTCGTCCGGCGCGTCCGCGCGAAGGGCGGGCTCACCGTCATCGGCGTCACCGGCTCGAACGGCAAGACGACGACCAAGAACCTCCTCCGCACCGTCCTCGAGCGGGTCGGCGAGACGGTCGCTCCGCGCGGATCCTTCAACAACGAGGTCGGCGCGCCGATCACGATGCTCCAGGTGTCCGAGTCGACGCGCTTCCTCGTCGCCGAGATGGGCGCGAGCGCGGTCGGCGAGATCCGCCGCCTCGTCCGGATGGCCAGGCCCGACGTCGGCGTCGTCCTCGCCGTGGGCCTCGCGCACGCCGGCGAGTTCGGCGGAATCGAGCGCACGCTCGAGGCCAAGACAGAGATGGTCGCCGACCTCACCGCCGACGACGTCGCCGTGCTGAACGCCGACGACGGCCGGGTCGCCTCGATGGCGGGCCGCACCGCCGCCCGGGTCCTCTGGTTCGGCCGCGGCGAGAGCGCGGACGTGCGCGCCGTCGACATCGACGCGACCGCCGACGGCACCCGCTTCGCCATCGAGGTCTCGGCCGGGGAGGGCCGCGAGGCCGCCCGCGCCGAGCTCCTGCTGCGCGTCCTCGGCGAGCACCACGTGATGAACGCCCTCGCGGCGACCGCCGCCGCGCTCTCGGTCGGAGTGGCGCTGCCCGCGATCGTCGAGGCGCTCGCGACCGTCACCCTCGCCGAGCGCGGCCGCATGGAGGTCCTGGGCGGCGAGGACGTCCGCGTCATCAACGACGCGTACAACGCGAGTCCCGACTCCACCGCGGCCGCCCTGCGCACCCTCGCCCAGATCGCGAAGCCCGGGGGGCGCACCGTCGCCGTCCTGGGAGAGATGAGCGAGCTCGGCGAGTGGGCCGACGAGGAGCACGAGCGCGTGGGCCTGCTGGCCGTCCGCCTCAACATCTCCCAGATCGTGGTGGTGGGCCGAGGCGCCCGCCGGATCCACGTCGCGGCCGAGCGCGAGGGGTCGTGGAGCGGCGAGTCCGTCTTCGCGGAGACCTCCGACGAGGCGTTCGACCTCCTCGAGGACTACCTGCGACCCGGCGACACCGTGCTGGTCAAGTCGTCCAACTCCGCGGGGCTGCGCTTCCTCGCCGACCGTCTCGGGGAGCGTCACCGATGAGGGCACTCCTCCTGTCCGGCGCGTTCTCGGGAGCCTTCACGCTCCTGATGACGCCCCTGTTCATCCGCCTCTTCCACCGCCTGCAGTGGGGCCAGTTCATCCGCGAGGACGGACCGAAGTCGCACCACGTCAAGCACGGCACGGCGACGATGGGCGGCATCGTCATCATCATCGGCACCGTGGTCGGCTACTTCCTCGGGATGCTGTTCGGCAACCGGGCGATCGCGCCGTCGGCCCTGCTGGTGCTCTTCATGATGGTCGGGCTCGGACTCGTCGGCTTCGTCGACGACTTCCTGAAGACCCGCAACCAGCGCAGCCTCGGCCTCGGCGGCTGGGCGAAGATCGCCGGCCAGGTCATCGTCGCCGCGGCCTTCGCGGTGATCGCGATCATGGTCCGCGACTCCAACGGGCTCACCCCCGCGTCCACCTCGATCTCGTTCATCCGCGACCTGCCGTTCGACTTCGCCTCCCTCGGCTGGATCGGCATCGGCCTGTTCGTGCTGTGGATCTGCATCATCGTCACCAGCACGTCGAACGGCGTGAACGTCGCCGACGGGCTCGACGGACTCGCCACCGGGTCCTCGATCCTCGCGATCGGCTCCTACGTCATCATCGGGTTCTGGCAGTCGAACCAGTGGTGCTTCGACCAGCACCTCAACCCCGAGGTCGTCGACAAGTGCTACCAGGTGAGCGACCCGTTCGACCTGGCCATCATCGCGGCGGCCGTCTCCGGTGCCCTGGTGGGCTTCCTCTGGTGGAACACCTCGCCGGCGCAGATCTTCATGGGCGACACCGGCTCGCTCGGCCTCGGCGGCGCGCTCGCGGCCCTGGCGATCCTCACTCGCACCGAGCTGCTGGTCATCCTCATCGGCGGCCTGTTCGTCATCGTGACCGGCTCGGTCATCCTCCAGCGGATCTACTTCAAGCTGACCCGGGGCAAGCGCATCTTCCTGATGAGCCCGCTCCACCACCACTTCGAGCTCAAGGGCTGGGCCGAGATCACGGTCGTGGTCCGGTTCTGGATCATCGCCGGCATCTTCGTCGCCGCCGGAGTCGGGCTCTTCTACCTGGAATGGCTGTCGCTGGCATGACCGATCCCGCCCGTCCCGACTCCCTCCGCAGCTGGCACTCGGACTGGCGCGGCCTGCGCGTCGCCGTGCTGGGCCTGGGCGTCACCGGGTTCTCGGTGGCCGACACCCTGACCGAGCTCGGCTCCGAGGTGCTGGTCCTCGCCGACCGCGCCGATGAGGAGCGCGAGCGCCTGCTCGAGGTGATCGGCGCCCGCTTGCACCGGGCCGACCGCCTCGACTCCGCTCCGGAGGAGCTGCACGCGTTCTCACCGGAGCTGGTCGTGGTGTCGCCCGGCTTCCGGCCGACGCACCCGATCCTCGTGTGGGCGGCGGAGTCCGGGATCCCCGTGTGGGGCGACGTCGAGCTCGCCTGGCGTGTCCGCGACAAGGTCGTGCGCGCCGACGGCACTCCGGCCGACTGGGTGGCCGTCACCGGCACCAACGGGAAGACCACGACCGTCCAGCTCACGGCGACGATGCTCGTGGCCGGCGGCCTCCGCGCCGCCCCCTGCGGCAACATCGGCGTGCCCGTGCTCGACGCGGTCCGCGACCCGCAGGGCTTCGACGTCCTCGTCGTGGAGCTCTCGAGCTACCAGCTGCACTACCTGGGCGCGATCGAGCCGATCGCGAGCGCGTGCCTCAACATCGCCGACGACCACCTCGACTGGCACGGCTCGTTCGACGCCTACCGCGCGGCCAAGGGCAAGGTCTACGCCGGCACCCGCGTCGCCTGCGTGTACAACCGCGCCGACGCGGCGACCGAGCAGATGGTCCTCGACGCCGAGGTGGTGGAGGGCGCCCGGGCGATCGGATTCGGCCTCGGCGTGCCCGGCCCGAGCGACTTCGGGATCGTCGACGGCATCCTCTGCGACCGCGCCTTCCTCGAGGACCGCCGCACCAGTGCCCTCGAGATCACCACCGTGGACGAGCTCGCCGCACGGAACCTCGCCGCTCCGCACATCGTCCAGAACGTGCTCGCCGCGGCAGCGCTCTCCCGAGCGTGCGGGATCGAGGTCGCGGCCGTCCGCACCGCGCTGGCGTCCTTCGAGCTCGACGCCCACCGCATCCAGGTCGTCGCCGAGCGCGACGGGGTGACCTGGGTGAACGACTCCAAGGCCACGAACCCGCACGCCGCCGACGCCTCGCTGCGGGCGTACCCGTCGGTCGTCTGGGTCGTCGGCGGGCTGCTCAAGGGCGTCGACGTGGACGCCCTCGTGGCCGCGCACGTCGGCCGCCTGCGGGGCGCCGTGGTGATCGGCGTCGACCGCTCGGCGCTGCTCGCGGCATTCCGGCGACACGCGCCCGCCCTCCCCGTGAGCGAGGCGGTGCCGGACGACACTGGTGCGGTGATGCAGGCGGCCGTCGAGGCCGCCGCGACGCTCGCCCGCTCGGGGGACGTCGTCCTGCTCGCACCCGCCGCGGCCTCGATGGACCAGTTCCTCGACTACGCGGCTCGGGGCCGCTCCTTCGCGGCCGCCGTGGCGACACACCTGGGAGGGGGAGCCGATGACCGCTCCGACGACGAGCCGCCCCGCGGGCCGCTCGCGCACTGAGCCGCGCGGGAAGGACCGGACCGGGGCCCGCTCCGCGCGGATCGTCCTGTCGAAAGTCTTCGCCTCCCACTCGCCGAACTTCTACCTCCTCTTCGGCACCACGCTCTTCCTTGTGCTGTTCGGACTGACGATGGTGCTCTCCTCCTCGTCGGTCACCTCCTACGTGTCGAGCGACGACTCCTTCGGCGGCTTCCTGCGCCAGGGCGGATTCGCCCTCCTCGGGATCCCGATGATGCTGGTGGTCTCGCGGCTGCCCCTCGGCGTGTGGAAGCGCGTGACGCCGATCCTGCTCATCGCCGGCTGCGTCCTCCAGTGCCTCGTGCTCTTCACGCCGCTCGGCGACTCCGTCGGCGGGAACCGCAACTGGATCCGACTCGGCGCCTTCAGCATGCAGCCCTCCGAGATCATCAAGCTCGCGCTCGCCCTCTGGCTGGGGCTCCTGCTCGCCCGCCGCTACCGGTCGCCGAAGGACTGGAAGGACGCGCTCATCCCCGTCCTGATCGTCGGCGGCGCAGCGATCGGACTGGTCCTCATCGGAGGCGACCTGGGCACGGTCGTGATCATGGCGGGCATCGTCCTCGCCGCGCTCTTCTACGCGAACGTCCAGATGAAGGTCCTCGTGCCGATCGTGGTGGTCGGTGCGATCGGAGCGGTGCTGTTCGCCGTCTCCAGCGACAACCGCCTCACCCGGATCATGTCCTTCCTCGGCGACTGCTCCAACGTCGAGGAGTACCAGAACTCGTGCTGGCAGCCGGTGCACGGCACCTGGGCGATGGCCTCCGGCGGGATCTTCGGCGTGGGCCTCGGCAACTCGAAGGCCAAGTGGTCCTGGCTGCCCGCCGCGGACAACGACTACATCTTCGCCATCATCGGCGAGGAGCTCGGGCTGATCGGAGCGATCGTCGTCCTGGCGCTGTTCGTGGTCCTCGCGGTCGCCTTCTTCCGCGTCATCCACGCGTCCTCCGATCCGTTCGTGCGGATCAGCACCGGCGCGATCATGGTCTGGCTGATCGGCCAGGCGTTCGTCAACATCGGCGTCGTCCTGGGGGTGCTCCCGGTGCTGGGGGTCCCGCTGCCGCTGATCTCCTCCGGAGGCAC
Organism: Rathayibacter sp. AY1A2; assembly: GCF_002930935.1. Classification (NCBI taxonomy): domain Bacteria; kingdom Bacillati; phylum Actinomycetota; class Actinomycetes; order Micrococcales; family Microbacteriaceae; genus Rathayibacter; species Rathayibacter sp. AY1A2. Next base: position 90,693 of record NZ_PSTP01000011.1, read on the forward strand.
CGCCCTGCTCAGCTCGCTCCTCGCCATCGGCGTCGTCCTCTCCTTCGCCCGCACTCAGACCGCGCCCCTGCCCGGCGCGGGCGTGCTGCGCCGCAGGAAGGCGGCGGCGGAGTGACCCGCTACCTCCTCGCCGGCGGCGGCACCGCCGGCCACGTCAATCCGCTGCTCGCGACGGCCGACGAGATCCGCAGGCGGAACCCGGACGACGAGGTGCTCGTGCTCGGCACCGCCGAGGGGCTCGAGGCCCGCCTCGTCCCCCTCCGCGGCTACGAGCTCTCGGTGATCCCGCGGCTGCCGTTCCCGCGCCGCCCGAACGCGGCGGCGCTGCGGTTCCCCGGAGCCTTCCGTGCGACCATCGCCGGCATCGTCCGGACGATCCGCGACCGGCGGATCGACGCGGTGGTCGGCTTCGGCGGGTACGCGGCAGCACCCGCCTACCTGGCGGCGCGCCGCGCCGGCGTCCCCTTCACCGTCCACGAGGCCAACGCGCGCCCCGGGCTCGCCAACCGTCTCGGCGCGCGCGCGACCCGCTCGGTCGGCGTGGCCTTCGAGGGCACGCCCCTGCCGCACGCGCGGGTCGTCGGCATGCCGCTGCGCCGCGAGATCGCCGAGCTCGACCGGGCCGCGCGCCGCGACGAGGCGATGGCGGCGCTGGGCCTCGACCCGTCCCGGCAGACCCTCCTGGTCACCGGCGGCTCCCTCGGCGCTCGACGGATCAACGCGACGGTGCACGCCACCGCCCGGGATCTCGTCGCCACCGGCTTCCAGGTCCTCCACATCACGGGCGACCGCGCCGAGATCACGGACCCGGGGGTGGCCGGCTACCACCTCCTCGCCTACTGCGACCGGATGGACCTCGCGCTGTCCGCCGCGGACGTGGCCGTCTCCCGCGCGGGGGCAGCGACGGTCAGCGAGCTGACAGCCCTCGGTCTGCCTGCGGTCTACGTCCCGTACCCGGTCGGCAACGGCGAGCAGCGCTACAACGCGCGCGGCGTCGTCGACGCCGGGGGAGCGGTCCTCGTCGAGGACGCCGCCTTCCTCCCCGGCTGGGTCCAGCGGGAGCTCGTACCGCTCCTGGGCGACACCGCCCGTCGCGACGAGATGGCGCGCCGGGCCGCCCGCGTGGGAGTCCGCGACGGCTCCGGGCGGCTCGTCGACCTGATCGAGTCGACCCTCTCCGAGCCGCGCTGAGCCCGCTCCGCGCGGCTCGGGAGAGCACTCCCGCCCACCGTCTACACTGATCCGGCGCACCGCGGGAGGCCCCTCCCGCCCGCCGCGACCCACCCGAAAGCGAGAGCCCCGTGATCAAGCCCGACCTCGGCATCACCGTCCCCGACGAGCTCGGCTCGGTCCACTTCATCGGCATCGGCGGCTCCGGGATGAGCGGGATCGCCCGGCTGTTCCACCACGCCGGGCACCGGGTCACCGGGTCCGACGTCCGCGAGTCCCACCCCATCGAGCAGCTGCGGGAGCTCGGCGTCCCGGTCGCCATCGGCCACGACGCGGCGAACCTCGGGGACGCCGAGGCGGTCGTCGTCACCTCCGCCCTGTGGCCCGACAATCCCGAGTACCTGCTCGCGAAGGAGCGCGGCCTGCCCGTGCTGCACCGCTCGCAGGCCCTCGCCTGGCTGGTGCGCGGCAGGCGCCTGGTCGCGGTGGCCGGAGCGCACGGCAAGACCACGTCGACCGGCATGATCGTCACCGGCCTGCTCGGCGTCGACGCCGACCCCAGCTTCGTCAACGGCGGCATCATCGAGAGCCTCGGCACCTCCTCCGCCGCCGGCTCCGGCGAGGTCTTCGTCGTCGAGGCCGACGAGTCGGACGGCAGCTTCCTCCTCTACGACACCGCGGTCGCCCTCATCACGAACGTCGACCCGGACCACCTCGACCACTACGGATCGCTGGAGGCGTTCGAGGAGGCCTTCGTCACCTTCGCCTCCTCCGCGAGCGAGCTCGTCGTCATCTCCTCCGACGACCCCGGCGCCGTCCGCGTCACCGAGTGGCTGGTCGGCGGACGGGTGCTGACCTTCGGCGAGGCCGAGGGGGCGGACGTCCGCGTCGTCGACCTCGACCTCGTCGGCCCCGTCGGCTTCTCGGTCGAGTACGAGGGCAGGCGCTACTCGGCCCGCCTCCGCATCCCCGGCCGTCACAACGCGATCAACGCGGCCGGCGCGTTCGCAGTGCTGGTGGGCCTGGGCTTCGATCCGGCCGCCTCGCTCGAGGCCGTGTCGGCGTTCGGAGGCACGGAGCGCCGTTTCGAGCTGCACGGAGCGGTCCGCGGAGTCAGCGTCTACGACGACTACGCCCACCACCCCACCGAGGTGGCCGCCGCCCTTTCCGCCGCGCGCACCGTGGTCGGCGAGGGCCGCATCATCGCCGTGCACCAGCCGCACCTCTACAGCCGCACCCGCCTCTTCGCCCGCGAGTTCGCCGAGACGCTCGAGCGCTACGCCGACGAGACGATCGTCCTCGACGTCTACGGGGCGCGCGAGGATCCGGAGCCCGGAGTGACCGGAGCGCTGGTCAGCGAGAAGTTCGCCGACCCGTCGCACGTCTCGTTCGTCCCGGACTGGGCGGAGGCGGCCCGCCTCACGGCCGGCATCGCGCGCGAGGGCGACTTCGTCATCACCCTCGGCTGCGGCGACGTCTACCGGATCATCCCGCAGGTGCTCGAGTCGCTCGGCGCGAGCGAGGCCGCGCCGGTCGCACGATGACCGCGGTCCTCGCGCCCGAAGCGGGGGAGCGGCCGTGAAGCGGCCCGACGGCGGACGCCCTCCGGCGCCCGGTCGGAGCGTCCCCACGCGCGGCGGCGAGCCGGAGCCGGACACCGAGCCGATCCGGATCGTCTCCGCGATCCGCGTGGACCCGGAGCCGGCCGAGCGCACTCCGTCGCGCGCGGGCGCGGTCCGCCGCACCCTCTCGGGCCTGCGCCTGCCCGGAGCCGAGAACCGGGCCGTCTCCCGGGCCGCCCGCGAGCGGAGGCGCTACGAGCGGGGGGAGGTCCGCCGCTTCACGAAGCGCGCGCGTCGGCGCCGCCTGATCGCCCTGGTCGTGGCCGGGTCGCTCGTCGCCCTCGCCCTCATCGTCGGAGTCGCGGCCTTCTCGCCGCTCATGGCCGTGCGCACGATCGAGATCTCGGGCACCCAGCGCGTCGACGCCGCCGCCCTGCAGAGCGAGCTCGACGACCAGCTCGGCGTCCCGCTCACCCTGGTGGACCGGGACGAGGTCGGCCGCGTGCTGGGCGCGTCCCCGCTCATCCAGAGCTACTCGGTGCAGACCCGGCCGCCGAGCACCCTCGTGGTGTCGATCGTCGAGCGCACGCCCCTCGGCGTGATCGCGGCGGGGGGCCGCTTCGAGCTCGTGGACGCGGCCGGAGTCGTCATCGAGACGGCGGACTCGGCGCAGCCCGGCTACCCGGTCCTCACCACCGCGTCCGGCGACGCCTCGGGAGCCGGCTTCCGCGCGACCGCGCGGGTGCTGCGCTCCCTGCCCGCGTCGCTCGCTCCGCAGGTGACGGCCGCCACGGCCACGACCGGCGACGACGTCTCGCTCACCCTGCAGAACGGCACGGAAGTCGTCTGGGGCGGGTCGGACGAGTCGGCGCTCAAGGCCGTCGTGCTCGAGAAGCTGATGGCCGCGACCGACCCCGCCGTCGTCGGCACCTACGACGTGTCCTCGCCCCAGGCCGCCGTCGTGGCGCCCCGGCCTTGACCGGCGGCGGATCCGCGCGTTCTTTCGAGCGTTGCGGGCGTGTCTGCTGGGAGCGCGACCGGACTCCGCCTACCGTCGGAGCCGAACCCCAAATGCATACTCAGCATAACTTTAAGCCTCAACTACAGGTTTAAGGTTCAGCCCGGAGGCCGGAGACGTGACTTCAAACCAGAACTACCTCGCCGTGATCAAGGTCGTCGGCATCGGCGGAGGCGGCGTCAACGCCGTCAACCGCATGATCGAGCTCGGCCTGCGCGGTGTCGAATTCATCGCGATCAACACGGACGCCCAGGCGCTCCTGCTCAGCGACGCCGATGTCAAGCTCGACGTGGGCCGCGAGCTGACCCGCGGACTCGGCGCCGGCGCCGACCCCGAGGTCGGCCGCCGCGCCGCCGAGGACCACGCCGAGGAGATCGAGGAGGTCCTCGCGGGGGCCGACATGGTCTTCGTCACCGCGGGCGAGGGCGGCGGCACCGGCACCGGCGGCGCGCCCGTCGTGGCGCGGATCGCCAAGTCGATCGGCGCCCTCACCATCGGCGTCGTGACCAAGCCCTTCGGGTTCGAGGGACGCCGTCGGCAGACGCAGGCCGAGGCCGGCGTCGCGACGCTGAAGAACGAGGTCGACACGCTCATCGTCGTTCCGAACGACCGCCTGCTCGAGATCAGCGACCGCGGCATCTCGATGCTCGAGGCCTTCGCGACCGCCGACCAGGTGCTCCTCGCCGGCGTCCAGGGCATCACCGACCTGATCACCACGCCCGGCCTGATCAACCTCGACTTCGCCGACGTGAAGTCGGTCATGCAGGGCGCGGGCTCGGCGCTGATGGGCATCGGCTCGTCGCGCGGCGCCGATCGCGCGATCAAGGCGGCCGAGCTGGCCGTCGCCTCACCGCTGCTCGAGGCCAGCATCGACGGCGCGCACGGCGTGCTCCTCTCGATCCAGGGCGGCTCGAACCTCGGCATCTTCGAGATCAACGACGCGGCGCGCCTCGTCCAGGAGGCGGTGCACGCCGAGGCGAACATCATCTTCGGTGCCGTGATCGACGACACGCTCGGCGACGAGGTGCGCGTCACCGTCATCGCCGCGGGCTTCGACGGCGGAGAGCCGGGCGGGACCGCTCAGGCCGCGATCGCCCAGCCGCGCCAGCAGCAGAGCTCGGCGAGCGAGTCGGCCGTTGAGCCCGTCCCGGCTCCCGCCGCGGCGCCTGCGGCCGGCTCGATCTGGTCGAGCACCCCCGTCGCCGCCCCGGCCCCTGTCGCCGACCCGTCCTTCGACGACGACGACAGCGACCTGGACATCCCCGACTTCCTCAAGTAGTCGTGCCGGATCCGGAGCTGGCCGCGCGCTGGGCCGAGGTCTCCGAGCGGGTCGCCGACGCGACCCGCTCGGCCGGTCGCGAGGCGTCCTCGGTCACGACCATCGTGGTGACCAAGTTCCACCCCGTGTCGCTGCTCCGCGACCTCCTCGAGCTGGGCGTCGTCGACTTCGGCGAGAACCGGCACCAGGAGGCGCAGGAGAAGTCGGCCGAGCTGGCGGGGACCGCTGCGCGCTGGCACTTCATCGGGCAGCTCCAGAGCAAGAAGGCGCGCCAGGTGCGCCGCTACGCCGACGCGGTCCACTCCGTCGACCGGCTCGCGCTCGTCCCGCTGCTGGAGGCGGGGGAGGAGCCGCTCGACGTGTTCCTGCAGGTCAACCTCACCGAGGATCCCGACCGCGGGGGAGCGTCGCCCGCCGACGTCGAGCCCCTCGCCGAGGCTCTCGCCGGGGCGCCCGGCCTCACGCTGCGCGGCGTGATGGCGGTCGCTCCGCTGGACGAGGAGCCCCGTCCGGCTTTCGCCCGGCTCCGGTCGATCTCCGACCGCGTGCGCGCCGTCGAGCCCTCCGCCACGGCGATCTCGGCGGGCATGTCGAACGACTTCGCCGAGGCGATCGCGGAGGGTGCGACACACCTGCGAATCGGATCGGCAATCACCGGAGAACGCCCCGCCCGCACCTAACCTCGTGGTGACCCACCTGTGGGAGCACACACGACACGGAGGACACCCCATGGCCAACCCGCTGAAGAAGACGATGGTCTACCTCGGACTCGCCGACGAAGAGGTCGAGTACGAGCGCGCAGAGCCCGTCGAGGCGGCCCCGGCGACGGTCCACCGCGCACCGGTCTCCCCGGTGCAGCCCGTCCCTCCCGTCGAGCCGGTGCAGCAGCCCCGCGCGACGGTCACCCCGCTCCGCAAGCCCACCCCCCAGACCCCGAAGGCGACGGCACCCGCCGAGATGAACGAGATCCTCACCGTCCACCCGAAGCAGTACCGCGACGCGCAGGTCATCGCGGAGAACTTCCGCGACGGCATCCCCGTGATCATCAACCTCTCGCAGATGAGCGATGCGGACGCCCGCCGCCTCATCGACTTCGCGAGCGGACTCTCGCAGGGCCTCTACGGCCGCATCGAGCGCGTGACGAGCAAGGTCTTCCTGCTCTCGCCGTCGCACATCACCGTCGCCGGCGACTCCGCCTCCGCCGAGAGCGACGCCGACGCGTCGTTCTTCGCGAAGTCCTGATCCCGGGGAGCCCTGGCCCCCGGTGACCTCCGTCGTCTCGCTCCTCGGGAGCGTCCTGTACTTCGTGCTGCTGCTCTACTTCTTCGCGATGTGGGCGCGGTTCGTGCTCGACCTCGTCCGCGTGATCCGACGCGACTGGCGCCCCCGCGGTGCCGGCCTCGTCGCCGCGGAGGGCGTCTACACCGTCACGGACCCGCCGATCGGCTTCTTCCGACGCCTGATCAAGCCGGTCTCGATCGGTCCGATCGCGCTCGATTTCGGCTGGAGCCTCACCATGCTCTGCGTCATCGTGGGCATGTACATCGCCACGTGGCTCCAGCGCGCCTGACCGTCCCTGTATCGTTGGCACGTCCGGACGTTCCCCGCGGTGTCAGCACTGCGCCGTGCGCCTGAAGTTGCTAGCTTTAGTCGCGCGTTGTTAAACGTGTACCTACTTGAAATCGAAGGTGGAAAGCCATGGCGCTCACTCCCGAAGACGTTGTCAACAAGCGGTTCCAGCCGACCAAGTTCCGTGAGGGATACGACCAGGACGAGGTCGACGACTTCCTCGACGAGGTCGTCGTGGAGCTCCGCCGCCTGAACCAGGAGAACGAGGAGCTTCGTCAGCGCCTCTCCTCCGGCGACAGCCGCCCGTCGGACGCCCGAGTCCCCGACGCCCCGCGCGAGAGCACTCCTGCTCCCGCCCCGGTGGTCGACGAGGCACCCGAGCCGGAGCCGCAGCCCGAGCCCGAGCCCGAGCCCACCCCGGCTCCCGCACCGGTCGTCGCTCCCGTCAGCTCCTCGCAGTCGGCTCCGGTCGACGAGGCCGAGAGCTCCAGCGGACTCCTGCAGCTCGCCCGCCGCCTCCACGAGGAGCACGTGCGCGAGGGTGCCGAGAAGCGCGACGCTCTCGTCGCCGAGGGCCGTGCCACGGCCGCCCGCATCGTCGCCGAGGCCGAGGCCAAGCAGCGCCAGCAGGTCGCGAAGCTCGAGGAGGAGCGCGCGACGGTCGAGCACCGCATCGACGAGCTCCGCACCTTCGAGCGCGAGTACCGCCAGAAGCTGAAGAGCTACATCGAGGGCCAGCTCCGCGACCTCGACACCCAGCCGGCGTCGACGGAGTCCTCGCTGTCGGGCTTTGGGGCGTAGTCCCGCCGCAGCGGACGTCAGGCCGAGGGTGCTCGTCACCCTCGGCCTCGTCGCGCTCGCGGTCTTCGCGATCGATCAGACCGCGAAGCTCCTGGTCACGACGAACCTGACCCTGGGCGAGGACGTCCATGTCCTCGGCGACGTCCTGATCCTGCACTACGTGAAGAACCCGGGTGCCGCCTTCTCCCTCGCGAGCGGGTCGACCTGGATCTTCTCGATCATCGCGGCGTGCGTCGTCGTCGCCGTGATCTGGTTCTCGCGCCGGATCCGCTCCACCGCGTGGGGCGTCTTCTTCGGCCTGCTGCTCGGCGGCACCCTCGGCAACCTCTTCGACCGGCTGTTCCGAGAGCCCTCCTTCGGGCTCGGACACGTCGTCGACTTCCTCTTCACGCCGTGGCTGCTCCCGGCGATCTACAACGTCGCCGACATCGCGATCTGCACGGCGATGGCGCTGTTCGTCCTCCTGAGCGTGCGGGGCGTAGGCCTCGACGGCACCCGTGAGCGCGCGGGCCGCGACGAGCAGGACCAGGTCGTGTCCGAGAACGGCGCTCCCGCCGCCCCCGGAGCGGGCGCCCCCGCAGCGGCCTCCTCCGTCGAGGAGGCGGCCCGCGACGCCGACCGCCCCGGCGGACGCTGATGGCGCAGTCCCGAGAGCTGCCGGTCCCGGACGGGCTCGACGGCCTCCGCGTGGACGCGGCCGTCGCGAAGCTGCTCGGCTTCTCGCGCACCTTCGCGGCCGAGGTCGCCGAGGCGGGCGGAGTGAGCGCCGACGGACGGGTCCTCGACAAGAGCGACCGCGTGCACGCAGGCACCTGGCTGAGCGTCGAGTGGAGCCCGCGCGAGGAGCCGCGGATCGTGCCGATGGCGGTCCCCGGCCTCGGCATCGTGCACGACGACGACGACATCGTGGTGATCGACAAGCCCGTCGGAGTGGCCGCGCACCCCGCCGTGGGCTGGGAGGGACCGACGGTGCTCGGCGCCCTCGCCGCCGCGGGCTTCACCGTGTCGACCTCCGGTGCGGCCGAGCGCGCGGGCATCGTGCACCGGCTCGACGCCGGCACGAGCGGCCTCATGGTCGTCGCGAAGTCCGAGCGCGCCTACACGCACCTCAAGCGCGCGTTCCACGACCGCACGGTCGAGAAGGTCTACCACGCGGTCGTGCAGGGCCACCCCGACCCGCTCGCCGGGACGATCGACGCCCCGCTCGGCCGCCACCCGTCCTCGGACTGGAAGTTCGCGGTCCGCGCCGACGGCAAGCCCTCGGTGACCCACTACGAGACGATCGAGGCCTTCCCGTTCGCCTCCCTCCTCGAGATCCACCTCGAGACCGGCCGCACCCACCAGATCCGCGTGCACATGGCCGCCCAGCGCCACCCGTGTGTCGGCGACGCCATGTACGGCGCCGATCCGACCCTCTCGAAGCGGCTCGGCCTCACCCGCCAGTGGCTCGACGCGGTCCGGCTCGGCTTCACCCACCCGGGCTCGGGGGAGTGGGTGCAGTTCGAGGCGTCCTACCCCGACGACCTGGTGCACGCCCTCGAGGTGCTGCGCGGGGAGTGATCCGCGCTCTCCCGGCCGGACCCGCGTCCAGCGCGGTTAGACTTCTTCCCGCCGTGTCCACGGGCCCTCCCGGGTCGCCGGCCATCCCTCCCCTGCCCGCAGTCCGCCGGAGGCGCATCCTTGCCGAGTAACGATTCCTTCGTCCACCTCCACGTGCACAGCGAGTACTCGATGCTCGACGGTGCAGCGCGAGTGAAGCCGCTGATCGACGCGGCGGTCGAGGAGGGCATGCCGGCCATCGCCGTGACCGACCACGGGAACGTGTTCGGCGCCTTCGACTTCTGGCGCACCGCGACGGCGGCGGGGATCAAGCCGATCATCGGCACCGAGGCCTACCTCACCCCGGGGACGCACCGCTCCGACAAGACCCGCATCCGCTGGGGCGACGGCGGAGGGGACGACGTGTCCGGCTCCGGCGCGTACACCCACATGACGCTGCTCAGCTCGACCACGACGGGCATGCACAACCTCTTCCGCCTCTCCTCGCGCGCGTCGATCGAGGGCTACTACTTCAAGCCGCGCATGGACCGCGAGATCCTCTCGCAGTACTCCGAGGGCCTGATCGGCACCACGGGCTGCCCGAGCGGCGAGGTCCAGACGCGCCTGCGCCTCGGCCAGTACAAGGAGGCCCGCCAGGCGGCCGCCGACTATCGCGACATCTTCGGCAAGGAGAACTTCTTCGCCGAGATCATGGATCACGGCCTCGACATCGAGCGGCGGGTGATCGGCGACGTCATCCGGCTCGCGAAGGACCTCGACCTCCCGCTGGTCGCCACCAACGACCTGCACTACACGCACGCGCACGACGCGACCTCGCACGCGGCGCTGCTCTGCGTGCAGTCCGGGACCACCCTCGACGACCCCAAGCGCTTCAAGTTCGACGCGGACGAGTTCTACCTCAAGTCGCCGCGCGAGATGCGCCAGGTCTTCCGCGACCACCCCGAGGCCTGCGACAACACGCTCCTCATCGCGGAGCGCTGCGACGTCCAGTTCGACACCTCGGCGAACTACATGCCCCGCTTCCCGGTGCCGGAGGGCGAGACGGAGGACACCTGGTTCGTGAAGGAGGTCGAGGCCGGACTGCGCGAGCGCTACCCGGACGGCATCTCCCAGGAGGTGCGCGACCGGGCGGACTACGAGACCCGCGTCATCCTGCAGATGGGCTTCCCCGGCTACTTCCTCGTCGTCGCCGACTTCATCAACTGGTCCAAGCGCAACGGGATCCGCGTCGGTCCCGGCCGCGGCTCCGGTGCCGGCTCGATGGCGGCCTACGCCATGAAGATCACCGACCTCGATCCGCTGCGCCACGGCCTGATCTTCGAGCGCTTCCTCAACCCCGACCGCGTCTCCATGCCCGACTTCGACGTCGACTTCGACGACCGTCGCCGCGGCGAGGTCATCCGCTACGTCACCGAGAAGTACGGCGACGAGCGCGTCGCGCAGATCGTCACCTACGGCACCATCAAGGCGAAGCAGGCTCTCAAGGACGCCTCGCGCGTCCTCGGCTTCCCGTTCGGGATGGGCGAGAAGCTGACGAAGGCCATGCCGCCCGCGATCATGGGCAAGGACATCCCGCTCAGCGGCATCAACGACCCCGCCCACGCGCGCTACAAGGAAGCGCTCGACGTGCGCAACGTCATCGCCGAGGACCCGCAGGCCAAGCTGGTCTTCGACACCGCGCTCGGACTCGAGAACCTCAAGCGCCAGTGGGGCGTGCACGCGGCCGGCGTCATCATGTCCAGCGATCCGCTGCTGGACATCATCCCGATCATGAAGCGGGAGCAGGACGGCCAGATCGTCACGCAGTTCGACTACCCCGCGTGCGAGTCGCTCGGGCTGATCAAGATGGACTTCCTGGGGCTGCGGAACCTCACGATCATCGACGACGCCCTCGACAACATCCGCGCCAACCGCGGACAGGACCTCGTGCTCGAGGACCTCGAGCTCGACGACCAGGCCGCCTACGACCTCCTCGCCCGCGGCGACACGCTCGGCGTGTTCCAGCTCGACGGCGGCCCGATGCGCGGCCTTCTCCGACTGATGAAGCCCGACAACTTCGAGGACATCTCCGCGGTCCTCGCGCTCTACCGGCCGGGCCCGATGGGCGCCGACTCCCACACCAACTACGCGCTGCGGAAGAACGGCGTGCAGGAGATCACCCCGATCCACCCGGAGCTCGAGGAGCCGCTCTCGGAGGTGCTCGGAGGGACCTACGGCCTGATCGTGTACCAGGAGCAGGTCATGTCGATCGCGCAGAAGCTCGCGGGCTTCACGCTCGCACAGGCCGACCTGCTGCGGCGCGCGATGGGCAAGAAGAAGAAATCCGAGCTGGACAAGCAGTTCGAGGGCTTCTCGGGCGGCATGATCGCCAACGGCTACTCGATGGAGGCCGTCAAGACCCTCTGGGACATCCTGCTGCCCTTCTCCGACTACGCCTTCAACAAGGCGCACTCGGCGGCGTACGGCGTCGTCTCCTACTGGACGGCGTACCTCAAGGCGCACTACCCCGCGGAGTACATGGCCGCGCTGCTCACCAGCGTCGGCGACTCCAAGGACAAGATGGCCGCCTACCTCAACGAGTGCCGGCGGATGGGGATCAAGGTGCTCCCGCCGGACGTCAACGAGTCGATCGGCTTCTTCACCGCAGTCGGCACCGACATCCGCTTCGGCCTCGGCGCCGTCCGCAACGTCGGCATGAACGTCGTCGAGGGCATCCGGGCCGCCCGCGAGGAGAAGGGGCGCTTCGAGACGTTCCACGACTTCCTCCGCAAAGTGCCGCTGCAGGTGACCAACAAGCGCACCATCGAGTCGCTGATCAAGGCCGGCGCCTTCGACTCGCTCGGCTCGACCCGCCGCGCCCTGGTCGAGGTGCACGAGGACGCCGTCGAGGCGGCGGTGGGGGAGAAGCGCAACGAGGCGAACGGCCAGGTCGGCTTCGACTTCGACAGCCTCTGGGACGAGCCGCAGGCCGCGATCCAGGTGCCCGAGCGGCCCGAATGGGCCAAGCGCGACAAGCTCGCCTTCGAGCGCGACATGCTCGGGCTCTACGTGTCCGACCATCCGCTCGCCGGACTCGAGACCGAGCTCGCCAAGCACTACAGCACCACGATCGCCGACCTGCTGATCTCGGAGACGATCGCCGACGGCGAGACCGTGGTCGTCGCGGGCCTCGTCACGAGCGTCCAGCACCGCATGGCCAAGGCCTCCGGCAACCAGTACGGGATGATCCAGGTCGAGGACTTCGGCGGCGAGATCACCTGCATGTTCATGGGGAAGGCGTACCAGGAGTTCGCCCCGGCGCTCACGAACGACTCCATCGTCGTCGTCAGAGGCCGCGTCAGCATGCGCGACGACGGGATGAACCTGCACGCGTTCAGCCTGTTCGCCCCCGAGATGAGCCAGGACGGCGACTCGGGACCGCTCACCGTCTCGATGCCCGAGTCGCGCGCGACCACCGACACGGTCTCGCAGCTCAGCGACGTGCTCATCCGCCACTCCGGCCAGACCGAGGTGCGGCTGAAGCTCATCAAGGGCGACACGGCCCGCGTGTTCGAGGTGCCGTTCCCCGTGCGCATCACCCCGGACCTCTTCGGCGAGCTGAAGAGCCTGCTGGGGCCGAACTGTCTGTATTGAATTCCGAGCCGGTCCCCGACCGGCTCGGCGCGGTCGGCTGGGGAGGGTGGCCGGGTTCGTGAGCGCGTCATGCGTCCGGCTACGACGATCCGCTGGCACGCGGATCGCCGGTTCGCCGTGCCTGTGGCGAGCCGGTCCCTGCCCGGCTCGGCGCGGTCGGCTGGGGAGGGTGGCCGGGTCGGTGAGAGCGTCGTGCGTACGGCTACGACGATCCGCTGACACGCTGATCGCCGGTTCGCGGTGTCTGTGGCGAGCCGGTCCCTGCCCGGCTCGGCGCGGTCGGCTGGGGAGGGTGGCCGGGTTCTCAAGAGCGTCCTGCGTACGGCTACGGCGATCCGCTCGCACGCGGATCGCCGGTTCGCGGTGTCTGTGGCGAGCCGGTCCCTGCCCGGCTCGGCGCGGTCGGCTGGGGAGGGTGGCCGGGTCGGTGAGAGCGTCGTGCGTACGGCTACGACGATCCGCTGACACGCTGATCGCCGGTTCGCGGTGTCTGTGGCGAGCCGGTCCCTGCCCGGCTCGGCGCGGTCGGCTGGGGAGGGTGGCCGGGTCGGTGAGAGCGTCGTGCGTACGGCTACGACGATCCGCTGAC
>NZ_PSTP01000012.1:0-102755 GCF_002930935.1 Rathayibacter sp. AY1A2
GCCGCCGACGGCTCGCCGAGCGGAGGGGCGAACGGCGCGGGTGCCGGTCCGGTCTGCGGTCCGGGCGCGGTGTCGTCGGTCACGGTGTCCTCCTGGTGGTGCGGGCGCCCCCGAGCCTCGGAGGCGTGTCGATCAGTACCCGGTCGAGGGCATGGTCGCCGCGATCGAGAAGAGCGCGACGAACGAGATGATGGTGATGATGATCGCGACGAAGCCGATGATGACGGCGGCGAGGGCTAGGCCGCGGCCCTTCTCCCCCGTGCGCTTGATCTGCGACAGGGCGATGAAGCCCAGCACGATGCCCACGATGGAGACGAAGAACGAGGCGATGAAGCCGATGATCGCCAGGATGTTGTAGCGGTCGGACGCGGGCGTGTACGGAGTGGTCATGGAATCCCCCAGGGTCAGGAACGAGCGGATGCGGCCAAGAGTGGCAGTGGCACGATCCGCCTGTCAAAAAGCTGGACGGCGCTTGCGCGGCCCGGCCGCCGCCCGGTAGAGGCCTCAGCGGACTTGGATCTCGGTGACCGGGAGGGTCGAGTCGGCCCCGAAGCCGAGCCCCGACGGCGGATGCCCCGCCTCGATCAGCTGCGCCGCCAGTGCGGCGATCATCGCGCCGTTGTCGGTGCAGAGCGAGAGCGCCGGGATCCGCAGGGTCACTCCCGCGGCCGCGCACCGCTCCTCCGCCAGAGCGCGCACCCGGGCGTTGGCGACCACGCCGCCCCCGAGCAGGAGGCGCGGCACGCCCCGGTCGCGGCAGGCGGCGAGCGCCTTCGTGAGCAGGACGTCGGCGACCGCCTCGCGGAAGCTCGCCGCGACGTCGGCCACGGGCACCTCCTCCCCCGCGTCCTGGCGCTTCTCGACCCAGCGGGCGACCGCGGTCTTCAGCCCTGAGAACGAGAAGTCGTAGCGGTGGCGCTCGAGGTCCTTCGGCAGGCTGAGCCCGCGGGGGAAGCGGATCGCCTTCGGGTCCCCGTCCGCCGCCACCCGGTCGATCTGCGGTCCGCCGGGATAGGGCAGGCCCAGGACGCGCGCCACCTTGTCGAAGGCCTCGCCGGCGGCGTCGTCGATGGTCTCGCCGAGCAGCTCGACGTCCGACACCAGATCGCGCACGTGCAGGAGCGAGGTGTGCCCGCCCGAGACCAGCAGCGCGATCGTCGGCACCTCGACGGGGCTGCCCTCGCTGCCGTCGGCCCGGAGGACGTCGGCTCCCACATGTCCGACGAGGTGGTTCACGGCGTAGAGCGGCAGGCCGAGCGAGACGGCGAGCGCCTTCGCCGCTCCGACGCCGACCATGAGTGCGCCCGAGAGCCCCGGTCCGCTGGTGACCGCGATCGCGTCCAGGTCGCCGAGCGCGACACCGGCCTCGGAGAGCGCCGCGTGCAGGGCGGGCTCGAGCGCCTCCAGGTGCGCCCGGGCGGCCACCTCGGGCACGACGCCGCCGTAGCGGGCGTGCTCCTCCATCGAGGAGGCGATGGTGTTCGAGAGCAGCGTCGTGCCGCGGACGATGCCGATCCCCGTCTCGTCGCAGCTGGTCTCGATGCCGAGGACGAGGGGTCCGGTGCTCACGGGGTCTCCTGGGTCGGGGTCGGCGGCCGGCGCATCACGATCGCGTCCACTCCGTCGGGCTGGTAGTAGGCGGGGCGGACGCCGATCTCCTCGAAGCCCTCCGAGCGGTAGAGGGTCTGCGCGGCGGGGTTGTCGGCGCGGACCTCGAGGAAGACCTCGCGGGCGCCTCGCTCGCGGGCCGCCTCGAGGAGCGCGCGCAGCAGTCGGCGGCCGAGGCCGGTGCGGCGGACCCGGGCGACGACCGCGATCGTCTGCACGTCGCCCTCGTGAGCGCCGACGGGGCAGAGGAGCCCGGCGTAGCCGACCACCTCGCCGTCCTGCTCGGCGACCAGGTACCGGGTGTGACGGCTCCGGATCTCCTCCGCCATCATCCCGCGCGACCAGGCGTCGCCGACGAACTCGGACTGCTCGATCGCCATGACGGCGTCGAGGTCGTCCGGCTGCGCGTCGCGGAGCGCGGCCTCGCTCATGCTGTCACCCGCTTGGGGCCGGCCGACAGCGTGACGTCGGGCGAGCGGAGGTAGAGGGGCTCGTCCGCGGCACCGGGCCGACCGGCCGCGCGCAGGCGGGCTGCCACGACTCCGAGCTCGCCGGCGGAGACCGACTCGGCCTCCAGGCGTGGGAGCTCCGGATGCGGGAGGGCCGGCGGCTTGTCCAGGCCCGGGCCGGCGAGGCGGACGGGGAGTCCCTGGTCGTCGAGCCCGTCGTAGGCGCTCCAGTACAGCTCGCGGCGGCGGGCGTCGGTGACGACGAGGAAGCCCGCGGCGCGCCCGTGCCGCAGCGCGGCGAGCGCGATCGCGTCGTGCGAGACCACGGGGAGGGTGGGGACGCCGCGGCCGAGCGCGAAGGCCCGGGCGGCGGCGATCCCGACCCGGAGGCCGGTGAAGGGGCCGGGGCCCATGCCCACGGCGACCGCCTCGATGCCCCCGGGAGCCACGTCGGCCGCCTCGAGCGCCTCCTGGATCAGCCGGCCGACCACCTCCGCGTGGCGCATGGTGTCGGTCTCGGTGCGCTCCGAGCGCACGGCGCCCGAGGAGTCGACGACGGCGACGGAGGTTCCGGAGGAGGTGTCGATCGCGAGGAGCACGCGTCCAGGGTACCCGCGGGCTCAGCTCCAGCCGGTGCCGCGGAAGCGGACGGTCCGCGGCTCGATCGGCTCCTCGCCCTCCTCGGCGTCGGAGCCGGCGGTCGGCCGCTCGATGACCACGTCGAGCCAGGACTCCGCGACGCCGTCCAGCATCCCGGCCCCCCACTCCACGACGATCACAGAGCGCGCCGGATCGAGGTCGAGGTCGTCGAGCTCGACCGGCGAGCCCACGCGGTAGGCGTCGACGTGTACGAGCGGCGGCCCGTCGTGCAGCGGCGGATGCGTCCGCGCGATCACGAAGGTGGGGCTCGTCACGGGACCCCGCACGTCGAGGCCCTCGCCGAGCCCGCGCGTGAAGGTCGTCTTGCCCGCGCCGAGCGGCCCGGTCAGCACCAGCAGGTCGCCGGCACGCAGCACTCGGCCGAGCTCGCGGCCGAGCTCCGCCATGGCCTCCGGATCGGCGACCTCGACGACGCGGTCCGCGAACCAGGAGCGCTCAGGCACGGCCGTCCGCCGCGCTCAGCAGCCGCCGCTGGACCCGCGGCCCGAGCCGGGTGACCAGCTCGTAGTTGATGGTGCCGCACCACCGCGCCCACTCGTCGACCGAGGGGACGCCGGTCGTCGGGTCGCCCCAGAGCGTCACCGGGTCGCCCGTCGCGACGCTCGCATCCCCCACGTCGACGACGAACTGATCCATCGCGACCCGCCCGGCGATCCGGTGGCGGCGGCCGCCGATCGAGACCTCCGCGACGCCGGAGGCGCTCCGCGGGATGCCGTCCGCGTAGCCGAACGGCACGAGCGCGAGGGTCGTCCCGCCCTCGGCCCGCCAGGTGTAGTCGTAGCTCACGCCGGTCCCGTGGGGCACCCGGCGGACGCCGGCGACGCGGCCCTGCAGCGTCATCGCCGGGACGAGCCCGAGCTGGAGCGAGGTCTCGTCCTCGAACGGCGAGAGTCCGTAGAGGGCGATGCCGCTGCGCACCATGTCGAGGCGTGTCTCCGGGAGGCGCAGCGCCGCCGCCGTCGCCGCGAGGTGCAGGACCGGCACCTGCACCCCGTGCGCGGCCAGCACGGCCTCGGCGCGGCGGAGGAGCGCGAGCTGGACGAGGTCGTCCTCGCGCGAGGTGTTGGACAGGTGCGAGAAGAGCCCGGTGAGGTGGACGGTGCCGCGAGCGCTGTGACGGGCGAGCGACTCCGCCAGGTGCGGCCACTCCTCCTCCGCGGCGCCGTTGCGGCTGAGGCCCGTGTCGACCTTGAGCTGCACGGCGGCGCGCACACCGCGGTCCTCCGCCGACTGCGCGAGCGTGTCGATCTGGTCGACGGAGGAGACGGCGACGTCGATCGAGTGCTCGAGCGCCGCGTCGAAGTCCTCGCCGGGGTCGTGCAGCCAGCAGAGGATCGGAGCGACGACGCCTGCCTCGCGCAGGGCCACGGCCTCCCGCAGCTCCGCGGTGCCGAGGGCGTCCGCGCCGCCGTCGAGCGCCGCCTGCGCCGCAGCCAGGGCGCCGTGCCCGTACCCGTTGGCCTTGACGACGGCCATCAGCCGTCGGGCACCGGTGAGCTCGCGTAGACGCGCGGCGTTCGCCGCCATCGCGTCGACGTCGATCACCGCCTCGCGGTACGACGCAGGGACGCTCACGACTCGGCCACCACGAACGCGCAGGCCACGCCCGCGTCATGCGTCATCGAGAGGTGCACGCGCGTGATCCCCCGCGCCTCCGCGGCCGCCCGGGCCGGGCCGTGCAGCGCGAAGGACGGATTCCCGTACTCGTCCCGCTCGACGACCATGTCGTGCCACCCGGCGCCCACGGAGTCGCCGAGCGCCTTGATCAGCGCCTCCTTGGCGGCGAAGCGGCCCGCCAGTGAGGCGACGGGGAGCGAGCGTTCGCTCTCGGCGAACAGCCGGTCGCGGAGCCGGGGCGTGCGCGTCAGCGAGCGCTCGAAGCGCGCGAGGTCCACGACGTCCACCCCGATCCCCACGATCACGGCTCGATCACTCGACCGTGACCGACTTGGCGAGGTTGCGCGGCTGGTCGACGTCGAGGCCCTTGGCGGCGGCGAGCTCCATCGCGAACATCTGCAGCGGGGTGACGGCGAGCAGCGGCTCGAACAGCGGGTCGGCGAGCGGGATCGGAACGACCTCGTCGGCGATCTGGATCGCGGCCGTGTCGCCCTGCTCCGCGATCGCGATGACGCGGGCGCCGCGGGCCTTGATCTCCTGGATGTTCGAGATCACCTTGCGCTGCAGCTCGTACGACTCGCTCGGGCTCGGCACGATCACGAACACGACCTGGCCCGGCTCGATCAGCGCGATCGGGCCGTGCTTGAGCTCGCCCGCCGCGAAGCCCTCGGCGTGGATGTAGGCGAGCTCCTTGAGCTTCAGCGCGCCCTCGAGCGCCACCGGGTAGCCGACGTGGCGGCCGAGGAACAGCACCGCGCGGGTGTCGGCCATCCAACCGGCCAGCTGGGCGATGTCGTCGGAGGCGTCGAGCACGCGGGAGAGCTTCTCCGGGATCGCGGCGAGCTGGGCCGCCTGCGAGGCGACGAGCTCGGTGGAGGCGGCTCCGCGCACCGCGGCCAGGTGCAGCCCGAAGAGGTAGAGCGCCGCGATCTGGGCGACGAAGGCCTTGGTCGAGGCGACCGCCACCTCCGGTCCCGCGTGCGTGTAGAGCACGGCGTCCGACTCGCGCGGGATCGTCGCGCCCTGGGTGTTGCAGACCGAGAGCGTCTTGGCGCCGTGCTCGCGGGCGTACTTGACCGCCATCAGCGTGTCCATCGTCTCGCCGGACTGGCTGATCGAGACGACGAGGGTGCGCGGGGTGAGCACCGGGTCGCGGTAGCGGAACTCGTGGCTGAGCTCGACCTCGACGGGGACGCGCGCCCATTTCTCGATCGCGTACTTGGCGACCATGCCCGAGTAGGCGGCCGTGCCGCAGGCGATGATCGTGATGCGGTCGATCTCCGTCAGCACCGGACCGAGCGCGTCGAGCTCGGGCAGCGTGATCGCGCCCTCGTGGATGCGGCCGCGGAGCGTGTTGGCGACGGCCTCGGGGCCCTCGGTGATCTCCTTGGCCATGAAGCTCGACCAGCCGCCCTTCTCGGACGCCGACGCGTCCCAGGCGATCTCGAACGGCTCGGTCTCGACGGGGTTGCCGAAGAAGTCGGTCACCGTGACGAGCTCCGGGGTGATCGTGACGATCTGGTCCTGGCCGATGGCGACCGCGCGGCGGGTGAACTCGACGAACGCCGCGACGTCGGAGCCGAGGAAGTTCTCCCCGTCGCCCAGGCCGATCACGAGCGGCGAGTTGCGGCGCGCGCCGACGACCACGCCGGGCTGGTCCTGGTGCAGGGCGAGCAGGGTGAACGCGCCCTCGAGGTGCGCGACGACGGCCTGGAAGGCGAGCACGAGGTCGCCGGTGCGGCGGTACTCGCGGGCGATCAGGTGCGCGGCGACCTCGGTGTCGGTCTCGCTCTCGAAGACGGCGCCCTCGGCGAGCAGCTGCTCCTTGAGCGGCTGGAAGTTCTCGATGATGCCGTTGTGGATGACGGCGAGCCTGCCCTCGTCCGCGAGGTGGGGGTGGGCGTTGCGGTCGGTCGGGCCGCCGTGCGTCGCCCAGCGGGTGTGGCCGATGCCCGTGGTGCCCTCGGCCAGCGGGTGCGCCTCGAGGTCGTCGACCAGGACGCTGAGCTTGCCCGAGCGCTTGCGGCTGTCGAGCTGCCCGTCGGCGTCGATCACGGCCACGCCGGCCGAGTCGTAGCCGCGGTACTCCAGACGCTTCAGGCCCCCGAGCAGCACGGCCAGGCTGTCGCGCTCACCGACGTATCCAACGATTCCACACATGCGCTCGATTCTAAGCGGCGCGGAGGCGCCTCCCGCGGCGTCGGGCACCCGGCGGGGCGGACGCTAGGATCGGTCCCCATGCCGTCGTCTCCTCGCGATCCCGCGCGCGACGCGCACCCCTCCCCCTTCGTCGAGATCGTCCGCTCCGACTGGGCCGAGCTCGCCCGCACCACGGAGCTGCCGCTGTCGGAGACCGAGGTCGTGCAGCTGCGGGGGCTGGGCGACCGGCTGAGCCTCACCGAGGTCGCGGAGGTCTACCTGCCGCTCTCGCGCCTGCTGAGCCTGTACGCCGGTGGCGCGCGGCACCTGCACCGCGCGACGAGCACGTTCCTCGGGGAGCGCGCGCAGCCGACTCCGTTCGTGATCGGCGTCGCGGGGTCGGTCGCGGTGGGCAAGTCGACGATCGCGCGCCTGCTGCGGGAGCTGCTCGCCCGCTGGGAGGACACGCCCCGCGTCGAGCTGGTGACCACCGACGGCTTCCTGCTGCCCAACCGCGAGCTGGAGCGCCGCGGTCTGATGAGCCGCAAAGGCTTCCCCGAGTCGTACGACCGGCGGGCGCTGCTGCGCTTCGTCTCGGAGGTGAAGGGCGGGGCCGCGGAGGTGCGCGCGCCGTTCTACTCGCACCTGTCCTACGACATCGTCCCCGACGCCGAGATCGTCGTGCGGCGGCCGGACGTGCTGATCGTCGAGGGCCTGAACGTGCTGCAGCCGCCGGTGCCCGGTCACGGCCTGGCGGTGAGCGACCTGTTCGACTTCACCGTCTACGTCGACGCCCGGACCAGCGACATCGCGCGCTGGTACGAGGAGCGCTTCCTCACCCTGCAGCAGGGCGCGTTCGCGAATCCGAACTCCTACTTCCACCGATACGCGGCGCTCAGCCCGGATGAGGCCCGCGAGCGCGCGCGGAGCATCTGGGCCGCGATCAACGAGCCGAACCTGCTGCAGAACGTGCGCCCCACCCGCTCCCGCGCAAGCCTGGTCCTCCGCAAGCAGGCCGACCACACCGTCTCCTCGGTCCTCCTCCGCAAGATCTGACTGCGCCCCCGGTCGTTGTTCGCCGCCGCGCGCACCGCGCAGCCACCGACCTCGAACCCCTTCACCGCACGATCGGCGCAGGCTCGCCGCCACCCACGAGCCGTCGGCGGGAATCGCGTGCCAAGCGATTCTCGCGCGGCGGCCGCAACCCGCTCCACCCGCGCAACCACCTCGCGAAGCCGACCGCGAGGGGCCGCGCAGGGAGCGGCCCCGCAACGAACACAGCCGCGTGCCAAGCCGATTCACCCGCGGCGAACGCGACCCGCTCCACCCGCGCAACGACCTCGCGAAGCCGACCGCGAGGGGCCGCGCAAGGAGCGGCCCCGCAACAAGCACCGCCGCGTGCCAAGCGATTCCCGCGCGGCGAACGCGCCCCGCTCCACCCATCGCAACAACCTCTCCAGGCCGACCGCGAGGAGCCGCGCAGGGAGCGGCCCCTCAACGAACACAGCCGTCGTGGGAATCGCGTGCCAAGCGATTCACCCGCGGCGAACGCGCCCCGCTCCACCCATCGCAACCACCTCGCGAAGCCGACCGCGAGGGGCCGCGCAGGGAGCGGCCCCTCAACGAACACAGCCGTCGCGGGAATCGCGTGCCAAGCGATTCACCCGCGGCGAACGCGCCCCGCTCCAGCCATCGCAACCACCTCGCGAAGCCGACCGCGAGGGGCCGCGCAGGGAGCGGCCCCGCAACGAACACCGCCGCGTGCCCAGCGATTCCCGCGCGGCGAACGCACCCCGCTCCACCCATCGCGACCACCTCCCCAAGCCGACCGCGAGGAGCCGCGCAGGGAGCGGCCCAACCCACGAGCCGTCGTGGGAATCGCGTGCCAAGCGATTCACCCGCGGCGAACGCACCCCGCTCCACCCATCGCGACCACCTCCCCAAGCCGACCGCGAGGAGCCGCGCAGGGAGCGGCTCCTTAAGAACGCAGCCGCTCGAGCACGACCGCGGCGAGCGATTCGGCGAGGCGGTCGGCCGTCTCCTGCGTCTTCGCCTCGACCATGACGCGCACCATCGGCTCCGTGCCGGAGGGGCGCAGGAGCACGCGGCCGTCGCTGCCGAGCTCGGCGGTGGCGTCGGCGACGGCGGAGGCGATGACCTCGTCGTCGCGGACGCCCTCGCGGTCGACGCCGCGTACGTTGAGGAGGGTCTGCGGGAAGACGGACATGACGGCGGCCAGGTCGGCGATCGTGCGTCCGGTGCGGGCCATCTCGGCCGCGAGCTGGAGGCCGGTGAGCACGCCGTCGCCGGTGGTGGCGTAGCGGCTCATGATGACGTGGCCGGACTGCTCCCCGCCGAGCGAGTAGCCGCCGTCGTTCATCGCCTCGAGGACGTAGCGGTCGCCGACCGCGGTCTCGATGACGCGGATGCCGGCGTCGCGCATGGCGAGCTTGAGGCCGAGGTTGCTCATGACGGTGGCCACGAGGACGTCGTCGCGGAGGGCGCCGCGGCGGGCCATGGCTGTCGCGAGGATCGCCATGATCTGGTCGCCGTCGACGATGCGGCCCTCGGCGTCCACTGCGAGGCAGCGGTCGGCGTCGCCGTCGTGGGCGATGCCGATGTCGGCGCCGGCCGCGCGGACGGCGTCGGCGACGTTGTCGAGGTGGGTGGAGCCCACTCCGTCGTTGATGTTGAGGCCGTCGGGGTCGTTGCCGATGACGGTGACGGTCGCTCCGGCGTCGGTGAACACTTGGGGCGAGATGCCGGCGGCGGCGCCGTGCGCGCAGTCGATGACCACGTGCAGGCCGTCGAGACGGGTGCCCTCGAGGGATCCGAGCAGGTGGAGGACGTAGCGGTCCTCCGCGTCGGAGAAGCGGGTGATGCGGCCGACGTCGGCTCCGGTCGGCGTGAGCGGGGGGACTCCGAGGGCCGCTTCGATGCGGTTCTCGAGCTCGTCCGGGAGTTTGCGTCCGCCGGCGGCGAAGAACTTGATGCCGTTGTCGGCTGCGGGGTTGTGCGAGGCCGAGATCATCACGCCGAAGTCGGCGTTCTCGTCGGCGATGAGATAGGCGGTGGCGGGCGTCGGGATGACGCCGGCGTCGAGCACGTCGACTCCCGCGCTCGCGAGACCCGCCGCGACCGCGGCTCCGATGAACTGACCGGAGATGCGGGGGTCGCGGGCGAGCACGGCGACGGGCCGACGGCCCTCGGCCCGGGCGGCCGCTCCGAGTACACGGGCGGCCGCCTGGGCGAGGCCGAGAGCCAGGTCGGCCGTGACCTCGCGATTAGCGAGGCCACGGACGCCGTCTGTTCCGAACAGGCGCGGCATGGTGCGCAGTCCCTTCTCGAGCTGCTGGTCGTGCGGCCGTCAGGCCGCGTCGACTAGCGCTTCGAGAACTGGGACGCCTTGCGGGCCTTCTTGAGACCGGCCTTCTTGCGCTCGATGACGCGGGCGTCGCGAGTCAGGAAGCCCGCCTTCTTCAGGATCGCGCGGTTGTTCTCGCGGTCGATCTCGTTGAGCGCACGGGCGATGGCGAGGCGCAGCGCGCCGGCCTGGCCGGAGGGGCCGCCGCCGGTGATCTTGGCGACCACGTCGTAGGAGCCGATCAGGTCGAGCACCTTGAAGGGGTCGGTGATCAGCTGCTGGTGCAGCTTGTTGGGGAAGTACTCCGCGAACTCGCGGGCGTTGACGGTCATGCCGCCGTTGCCGGGGACGAGGCGCACGCGGGCGATGGCCTGCTTGCGTCGGCCCACGGCTGCGCCGGAGACGTTGAGGACGGCGCGGGGCGTCGTGGACGCCTCGGTGGCCGGGCTTTCGGTGGAGTAGCTCTCGGGAGCCACGTCGATCTGGTCTGCGATCTTCGCCACGGTGTAGGTGATCCTTTGTCTTCGAAGTCTGGGGTGTCGGGGAGGGCCGGAGCCTACTGGGCGACCTGGGTGAAGGCGTACGCCTGCGGCTGCTGGGCCGCGTGGGGGTGCTCGGATCCCGTGTAGACCTTCAGCTTGCGCAGCTGGGCGCGGCCGAGGGAGTTCTTGGGGAGCATGCCGCGGATGGCCTTCTCGACGGCGCGGACCGGGTTCTTCTCGAGGAGCTCGGCGTACGTGGTGGCCGAGAGGCCGCCCGGGTAGCCGGAGTGGCGGTAGGCCTTCTTCTGGAGGAGCTTCTGGCCGGTGAGGGCGACCTTCTCCGCGTTGACGATGATGACGAAGTCGCCCATGTCCATGTGCGGCGCGAAGGTGGCCTTGTGCTTGCCGCGCAGGAGCGCCGCGGCGTGGGTGGCGAGACGGCCGAGCACGACGTCGGACGCGTCGATGACGATCCAGTCGTGCTGGACGTCAGCCGGCTTCGGAGAAAAAGTGCGAGTCACGTGAGTGCTGCTTTCTGGTCGGAGTGAGGTGTTCGTGGATCCCGCTCCGTGGCCGTTCGACCCGCGAGGGGGCCGAACCGATCCGGTGGAGGGCTCAACTTCGGGCGCTCGGCACACGGCCGAAAACACCAAGGGTCGACATTACAGCAAAGCCCCCGTGCGGCCAAGCACGGATCGTGGCGGCAGGGGCTCCGGCGGCGGGAGGTGCGGCCCGGGCCGCCACGGGTCGCGGGGCGCGGTCGCGCGCCCTCGCCTCACTCCGAGTCCTCTGGGTCCGGCCCCTCGGTCCGCACGGTGCGCTTCGCCCGGGTGAGCAGGGCCCGCTCGGCGAGCGCGTCGTCCTCGGGGTAGTCGACCTCGCGGAGGATGAGGCCGCGGGCCGGCATCACCGCGAACGCGTTGGTCCGTCGGGCGGCGTCCCGGAGCAGCGGGACCGCCCCCGCCTCGAGCTTCCCGGCGCCGACCGCCACGCACGCCCCCACGAGGGCCCGCACCATGCTGTGGCAGAAGGCGTCCGCGCGCAGGTGGGCGTGCAGGACTCCGTCGGCGTCGCGCTCCCAGGTGAAGTCGAGCAGGCTCCGGATGGTGGTGGCCCCTGCGCGGGCACGGCAGAACGACGCGTAGTCGTGAAGGCCCAGGAGCGAGCGGGCCGCGGCCGTCATCGCGTCGAGGTCGAGGGAGTCGGTGATCCAGGTGGTGTACGTGCGGTCGAGCGGGTGGCGCATCGAGGAGGCGTCGGCCAGCCGGTACTCGTACCGCCGCCAGCGCGCCGAGAACCGCGCGTCGAACCCCTCCGGCGCCTCCGTCACCCGGTGCACCGAGACGTCGGTGTACTGCCCGAGGATCCCGCGGAGCCGCCGCTCCAGGATCGACGCGGGCGGGAACGGCTCCTCCCCCGGTCGGCGCCTGCCGCTGCTGATGCGGCCCCACTGCTCGGGGGTGAGGTCGACGTGGGCGACCTGGGCGCTGGCGTGCACGCCGACGTCGGTGCGCCCGGCGACCGTCACGGTCGGGTGCTGCTCGGAGCGCAGCACCAGGGCGAGCGACTCCTCGAGCACCCCCTGCACTGTGCGGAGGCCGGGCTGCTTGGCCCAGCCGGAGAAGTGCGAGCCGTCGTAGGCCAGGTCGAGGCGGACGCGGTGGAGCATCAGACGAGTCTAGAGCGCGCCGTGGTCGCGGCTCAGGCGACCGCGAGCGGGACGTCGACGGTCGCCAGGGCCGAGACCGCCCAGCCGACCAGCGTCGACTGCTCGCCGACCGAGGAGACGATCCGCGCCTCCCAGCCGCCTGCGAGCACGGCCAGCTCGGAGGGGGCGGAGGCGATGCCCTGCACCCAGTAGGCGGCCGTGCCCAGCGAGACCGGCACGGCGCCGAGCGCCTCGCCCGCACCGGTGAAGGTCTCGACGAGGGGCCCGCGGTGCAGCGTCAGCACGACGACCGGGTCGCCGCCGTCGACGGCGTAGGAGCACGTGTCTCCCGCGGCGGTGATCGACACGGTGCCCGCCGTCAGGCCGGCCTCCTGCTCGACGAGGGAGGCGGGGAGAGCGGTCGCGCAGTCCACACCCTCGCTCGACGGCACGGAGGACACGGTCGGTGCGGCCGACGGCACCGGGGTCGTGCTCGCGAGGCCCGCCGACTCCGGCACGTCGATCACCTCGCCGGAGGCGCAGCCGCTCACTCCGGCCGCGAGTGCCAGGGCGAGGAGCGCCGCAGCGGCCGAGGAGCGCAGTCGCACAGGAGTCCTCCGAGGATCGTCGGGGCGGACCCCGGGAGCGCCGGTCGTGACGCGGCCGCACCCGACGAGCGCAGCCGTGCCATCGTAAGCGACGATTCGCGCCACTCGGCCCCGTGGAACGACGAGAGCCCCCCGCCCCGGAGGGGACGGAGGGCTCTCGGCAGAGGGGGCGTGACTACTTGGTCGCGCCGGTCTCCTCGACAGGAGCGTCCTGCGCGGCGTCCTCGACGGGAGCGTCCTGCACGGGCGCCTCCTCGACGGGGGTCTCCTCGGCAGTGGTCTCCTCGGCGGGGGCCTCGTCCACCGGAGCGGACACGGGCGCCGTGGCGGTGCGCGACTTCTTCGCCTTGGGCGTGACGGGCTCGAGGACGAGCTCGATCACGGCCATGGGCGCGTTGTCTCCCTTGCGGGGGCCGATCTTGGTGATGCGGGTGTAGCCGCCCTCGCGCTCGGCGACGAGCGGAGCGATCTCGGTGAAGAGCTCGTGGACGACCGACTTGTCGCCGATCGTCGCGAGGACGCGACGGCGGGCGTGCAGGTCGCCGCGCTTGGCGAAGGTCACCAGGCGCTCGGCGAGCGGACGAAGGCGCTTGGCCTTGGTCTCGGTCGTCTTGATGCTCTTGTGCGTGAACAGGGCCGCGGCCAGGTTCGCCAGCAGGAGGCGCTCGTGTGCGGGTCCGCCTCCGAGGCGGGGGCCCTTGGTGGGCTTGGGCATGGGTTTACTCCAGTACTAAAGGGGTGTCAGCAGGTCGGACGCGAGGAGCCGGGGCTCCGGAGCGGAGGACCTAGATGCTCTCGTCGTCGTAGCTGTAGAAGTGGGCGCCGTCGAACCCGGGGACCGAGTCCTTGAGCGACAGGCCGAGCTCCGTCAGCTTCTCCTTGACCTCATCCACCGACTTCTGACCGAAGTTGCGGATGTTCATGAGCTGCGTCTCCGAGAGGGCGACGAGCTCATTGACGTTGTTGATGCCCTCGCGCTTGAGGCAGTTGTAGCTGCGCACCGAGAGGTCGAGGTCCTCGATGGGCATGGACAGCTCGGTCGAGAGGACCGCGTCGACCGGCGCGGGGCCGATCTCGATGCCCTCGGCCGCGTTGTTCAGCTCGCGGGCGAGACCGAACAGCTCGGTCAGCGTGCGTCCGGCGGAGGCGATGGCGTCGCGCGGCGAGATCGCGGCCTTCGTCTCCACGTCCACGACCAGGCGGTCGAAGTCGGTGCGCTCGCCGGCACGGGTGGCCTCGACGCGGTAGGTGACCTTCAGCACGGGCGAGTAGATCGAGTCGACCGGGATCTGGCCGGCCTCGGAGAACTCGCTGCGGTTCTGGGTCGCCGAGACGTAGCCGCGGCCGCGCTCGATCGTGAGCTCGAGCTCGAACTTCGCCTTGTCGTTCAGCGTGGCGATGACGAGCTCCGGGTTGTGGATCTCGACACCGGCCGGAGCCGAGATGTCCGCGGCGGTGACCTGGCCGGCTCCCTGCTTGCGCAGGTAGGCGGTGATCGGCTCGTCGTGCTCGGAGGAGACGACGAGTCCCTTGATGTTCAGGATGATCTCGGTGACGTCCTCGCGGACGCCCGGGACGGTCGTGAACTCGTGCAGGACTCCGTCGATCCGGATGCTGGTGACAGCGGCGCCGGGGATGGAGGACAGCAGGGTGCGACGCAGCGAGTTGCCGAGCGTGTAGCCGAAGCCGGGCTCGAGGGGCTCGATGACGAAGCGGGAACGGAACTCCGAGATGTTCTCCTCGGTGAGCGTCGGACGCTGTGCGATAAGCACTGATGATTCCTTTCGATCACGTGTCCGCTATATGACACGTGCGTTTGCGAGGTGTGGAGTTGTGAAAGAAATGCGCGATCCGCCGGCCGGCCGCACTCCCCGCCCGGAGGCGGTTCGTGCGGCCGGCCGACGGCTGCGAGTGCTGCTTAGACGCGACGACGCTTGGGCGGGCGGCAGCCGTTGTGCGCCTGCGGGGTGACGTCGTTGATCGAGCCGACCTCGAGGCCTGCGGCCTGGAGCGAGCGGATCGCGGTCTCACGACCCGAGCCGGGGCCCTTCACGAAGACGTCCACCTTCTTCATGCCGTGCTCCTGAGCCTGGCGCGCGGCCGACTCGGCGGCGAGCTGGGCGGCGAACGGCGTCGACTTGCGCGAGCCCTTGAAGCCGACTCCACCGGACGAGGCCCAGCTGATGACGGCCCCGGAGGGGTCGGTGATCGAGACGATGGTGTTGTTGAACGTCGACTTGATGTGGGCCTGGCCCACAGCGATGTTCTTCTTCTCCTTGCGGCGCGGCTTGCGCGCGGCCGACTTGGGGGTAGCCAATTCTGTATCTCCTCTAGGTCCGTGTCGCCCGCGTTACTTGCGGCCGGCCTTCTTCTTGCCGGCGACGGTGCGCTTGGGTCCCTTGCGGGTGCGCGCGTTCGTCTTGGTGCGCTGTCCACGGACCGGGAGGCCGCGACGGTGGCGGAGGCCCTCGTACGAGCCGATCTCGACCTTGCGGCGGATGTCGGCGGCGACCTCGCGGCGGAGGTCGCCCTCCACCTTGTAGTTGCCCTCGATGTAGTCGCGGAGCGAGACGAGCTGGTCGTCGCTGAGGTCCTTGACGCGGATGTTGCCGTCGATCCCGGTGTCGCTCAGGGTCTTGAGCGCGCGAGTGCGGCCGACACCGTAGATGTAGGTCAGTGCGACCTCCACGCGCTTCTCGCGCGGGATGTCTACTCCTGCCAGACGTGCCATTGTGGCTTCTCCTGTGAGTGAGTGGAGGTGTGAAGCAGCACCGGTGCCTCGGCCTCCGACCGAAGGTGTCCTCGCCGTCCACCCCGGGGTCGCCGGGGTGCTGCGCGATTTCTGGTGCTGCGGGTGTGTTCAGTTGTGCAGTGGGGGCGGCACGCCGCCCCTGCGCTCCCTCGCGGAAGCAGCGGGACTAGCCCTGGCGCTGCTTGTGGCGGGGGTTGCTGCTGCAGATGACCATCACGTTGCCGTGGCGGCGGATGATCTTGCAGTGGTCGCAGATGCGCTTGACGCTGGGGTTGACCTTCATTGTTCTTGTCCTTGTTTTCGCTGGCGTCGTGCTCCCGGCGGATGCCGGGGCCGTTCCTTACAGGACACGCACGTCGCGAACGTCAGCGGAGCGAACGTCTACTTGTAGCGGTAGACGATCCGGCCGCGGGTCAGGTCGTAGGGGCTCAGCTCCACGATCACCCGGTCCTCGGGGAGGATCCGGATGTAGTGCTGACGCATCTTGCCCGAGATATGGGCGAGAACTTTGTGTCCGTTGGTCAGCTCCACGCGGAACATCGCGTTGGGGAGCGCCTCGACAACCGCACCTTCGATTTCGATGACACCGTCTTTTTTGGCCATAGCCTCACTGTCGTTCGGAAGTAGTGTGTGTACTGGTCGTGCGAATGTTTCCGCGACGAGCCACCACCGGGCGAGAGCCCGGATCGGGGTTCGCGGGCATGCCGGAGCACGCGCAAAACACCAAGGGTCGATACTACGCGAATCGCGGCCGTTCCGCCACCTCGGGCGTGTCGCCCCCTCCTCCGCCTCCGCGCCCGACGCGCGCCCCCTGCCGGGCCCCGCGTCCGCCGCCGCCTAGGCTGGCTCCGTCGAGCCGGAGGGAGAGCACATGGCGCGCACGACGAGGTCAGCGACCGCGAGGCGGAGCTGGTACTCGCACCCGGTGGTGACGATCCTGGCGGCGATCGCGGTCATCGCCCTGGTGCAGACCTTCTTCGTGAAGGTGTACACGGTGCCGACCGGCTCGATGGAGAACACCCTCCAGGGCGGCGGGTTCTTCGGCGACCGCATCCTGGTCGACCGCACCCTCGCCCTCCAGGGCGGGCCGGAGGAGGGGCAGATCGTCGTCTTCTCGCGCGACGCCGACTGGGGCGCGAGCGACGAGGCCGGCAGCCCCCTCTCCGAGATCGTGAAGACCTTCGGCGACGTCACCAGCATCGGCCCCTCCCACGAGGAGTTCCTCGTCAAGAGGCTGATCGCCGAGGGGGGCCACACCGTCTCCTGCTGCGACGCCGACGGGCACGTGCTGGTCGACGGGAAGCCGCTGGACGAGTCCTACGTGTTCGAGGACTTCCCCTTCACCCCCGGGACCCTCGACTGCACGACGAGCCCCGCGTCCCTCCGCTGCTTCGACGAGTACACCGTCCCCGAGGGATCCCTCTTCGTCCTGGGCGACCACCGGTCGAACTCCAACGACTCGCTCGGCGAGTGCCGCGGCGCCGGCGGGCCGATCGACACGTGCGTGAAGACCGTGCCGATCGACAGGGTCACC
Organism: Rathayibacter sp. AY1A2; assembly: GCF_002930935.1. NCBI lineage: Bacteria > Bacillati > Actinomycetota > Actinomycetes > Micrococcales > Microbacteriaceae > Rathayibacter > Rathayibacter sp. AY1A2. The sequence goes on from NZ_PSTP01000012.1 coordinate 16,862, forward strand.
GGACGCGTCTTCGCCGTGGCCTGGCCGCTCACCCGCTGGCGGCTGTTCTAGCGCTCCACCCGAGCCGCCGCAGACGACGAGGTCCCCCGCCGGAAGCAGGGGACCTCGTCGTCGTTCGCCGCCGTGCGGCCACGGGACTAGCCGCGGACGACCGCCACGACCCGGTCGAAGAGCGGATGCTCGGCCGTGAGGCCGGTGACCTCCGCCACGAACTCCTCCGGGCTGAGCGCGGTCAGCTTCTCGTGGAGCTCCACGCTCTGGGGGTCCTCGGGCACGTCGAAGCGCAGCGCGGCGCCGATCGCGGCGAGCAGTCCCTCCGGCGTGCGCCCGCGCTCGGCGAGCTCGGCCGCCGGTCCGATGAAGCGCTCGTGCCGCGACAGCTTCCGCAGCGGCTGGCGTCCCACCCGGTCGACCGTGTCGGTCAGGTACGGGTTCGCGAAGCGCTTCAGCGTCTTCTCGAGGTAGGCCTGCTGCTCCTCGTCGCTGAAGCCGTGCTTGGCCACGATGAGCGCCTTGGTGTCCTCGAGCGCGGCCTTGACCGCGTCGTGCACCTCGGGCATCGCCAGCGCGTCGGAGAGCTTGTGCGCTCCGGCCGCGAAGCCGGTGTAGGCGGCCGTCGCGTGGCCGGTGTTCACCGTGAAGAGCTTCCGCTCGATGAACGGCTCGAGGTCGTCGACCCAGGTCGCGCCCGGGATCTCCGGCTCGGTGCCCTCGAACGGAGTGCGGTCGACGACCCACTCGAAGAAGCTCTCCACCGTCACGTCCAGGCCCTGGCCCGGGTCCTGGTTGGGGACGATGCGGTCCACCGCGGTGTCGGCGAAGACGGCGCGGGTGCGCAGGCGCTCCCACTCGTCCGCACCGAGGTTCGCGGCGACCTCGGTCTGCAGGAGGCGCGTGGCGTTGATCGCGTTCTCGCAGGCCATGACCGCCAGCCGCGGCGCCGACTCGTCGCGGGCGGCGAGGCCCTTCGCGATCACGGGGGCGACGAAGCGCAGGATGTTCGGGCCGACGGCCGTGGTGACGATGTCGGCGGCGGCGATCTCGCGGACGAGCGCCTCCTCGTCGGCGGCCGAGTCGATCGCGCGGAAGCGGTCGACGACGTGCGTGGCCGCCTCCTCCCCCACCTCGTGCACCTCGTAGCTGTCGGCAGCGGCGAGGCGGCCGATCAGCTCGGAGTTGACGTCGGCGAAGACGAGCTCGTAGCCGGCGCCGTGCAGGATCAGGCCGACGAAGCCGCGGCCGATGTTGCCGGCGCCGAAGTGGACGGCGGTGGGCATCAGGAGTTGACCTCGCCCAGCAGGCTGTAGAGCGACTGCGCGTCCGGAGCGTCGAGAAGCTTCTGCACCTCGTCCTCCTCCGAGAAGATGATCGCGATCTTGGAGAGGATCTCGAGGTGCTCGTTGTCGACGCCGGCGATGCCGACGACGAAGCGCACCTCGTTGCCGTCCCAGTCGATCGGCTGCGCATAGCGCACGAACGAGAGGGCGGAGGAGCGGATCTCGTCCTTCGCGTCGTTGGTGCCGTGCGGGATGGCGAGCAGGTTGCCCATGTAGGTCGAGACGGTCGCCTCGCGGGCGAGCATGGCCTCGTAGTAGGCGGGGGTGACCGCGCCGACGCCGACCAGCATGTCGGCGGCCTCCTTGATGGCGGCCTCCTTCGTGGTGGCGGTGCCGGAGGCGTCGATCTGTCCGATGGTGAGCACGTCGCTCATGGGGTGCGTCCTTCCGTGGAGGTGCTGACAGCGAGGGAACCCGCAGGGGCGAGCGGAGCGTGTCCGCTCTGTCGCACCCTACGGGTTCCCTCCGAATGGTTGGCGTACTACTTGCCGTGCTGCTCCGCGACCAGCGAGACGACCTCGTCGTACTTCGGGCTGTTCATGAAGTTGTCCACGGAGACGTGGATGGCGCCCGGGGTGCGCTGGCGGGCGCGCTCCGTGAGCTCGGCCTGGGTGATGACCAGGTCCACGTCGTCCTCGAGAGCGGCGATCGCCTTGTTGGTGACCGTGACGTCCTCGAAGCCCGCCTTCTTCATCTTGTTCCGCAGCACCGAGGCGCCCATCGCGGACGAGCCCATGCCGGCGTCGCAGGCGAAGACGATGTTCCGGACCTGGGTCGCGGTGGCCGTGGCCCCAGCGGTCGAGGCGCCGGCCGAGTCCTGCGGAGCGTTGGCGCCGCGGGCGTTGATGAGCGAGCCGACGGCGCTCTCCTTGCCCTTGTTCGCCTCGTTGGCGGCGACGGCGGCGGCGAGCTTGTCGTCGCCCTCCTGCTCCGCGGCCAGGTCGCGCTTGCGGCCGGACCGGATGATGACCGAGGCCACCAGGAACGACACGGCGGTCGCGAGGACCACCGAGAGGATGACGCCGAGGAAGCTGTCGTTCGCGGTCTGGAGGAGCACCGCGATGATCGAGCCGGGCGAGGCGGGGGCGCGGAGGCCGGAGTTGAACGCGACGTTCGTCGCGACACCGGTCGCACCGCCGAGGATGACGGCCGCGAGCAGCGCCGGCTTCATCAGCACGTACGGGAAGTAGATCTCGTGGATGCCGCCGATGAAGTGGATGATCGCCGCGCCGGGAGCCGAGGCGCGGGCCGCGCCGACGCCGAAGAACGCGAAGGCCAGGAGCACGCCCATGCCGGGGCCGGGGTTGGCCTCGAGGAGGAAGAGGTAGGACTTGCCCGCCTCCTCCGCCTGCTGCACGCCCAGCGGCGTGAGGATGCCGTGGTTGATGGCGTTGTTGAGGAAGAGGATCTTCGCCGGCTCGATGAAGAGCGAGGTCAGCGGGAGCAGACCCGCGTTGACCAGGAACTCCACGCCCGCGCCGAGGGCGGTCGAGAGGCCGACCACGAGCGGCGCGACGCCCGCGAAGGCGAGGAGCGCGAGGAGCAGGCCGAGGATTCCGGCGGAGAAGTTGTTGACCAGCATCTCGAAGCCGGGCTTGATCTTGCCGTCCCAGATCGAGTCGACCTTCTTCATGAGCCACGCCGACAGCGGGCCCATGATCATGGCGCCGATGAACATCGGGATGCCCGCGCCGACGATGACGCCCATGGTCGCGATGGTGCCGACCACGCCTCCGCGGGCGCCGTAGACCATGCGGCCGCCGGTGTTCGCGATGAGGAGCGGGAGGAGGTAGGTGATCATCGGGGCGACGAGGCCGGTGTTGACGACGTCGGGATCCGTGCTCCAGCCGCCGAACTGCTGGACCCAGGTGGCGTCGATGCCGAGGAGGGGGAGCCATCCGGTCTGGATGAAGAGGGCCGTGATGAAGCCCCAGGCGATGAAGGCCGCGATGTTCGGCATGACCATTCCCGAGAGGAAGGTGCCGAAGCGCTGGACGTGGACGCGCGCTCCACCGCGCGTCGACGTCGCTGACGTCGTTGTCATGTGGTGTGTTCTCCGATTTCTAGGGGCGGGCGGGCGGGACGCTCCTGAGGCGTCCCGGCTCCCGAGTGGCGGGGTGGTGCAGGGGGTGGGGCTGGTGATCCGGGATCAGGAGGCTGCGATCGCCTCGGTGACCGCGGAGCGGGCGTCGACGGCGCTGTCGGCGGCGAGAGCGAGCTCCGCGTACCGCTTGGCGTCGTCGAGGGTGTGCTCGGCCAGCTCGGCGCGGACGTCGGCGAGAGCCGACGGCGACATCGAGAGGGTGGTGGCGCCGAGGCCGACGAGGACCACGGCGAGCAGCGGGTCGGCGGCGGCTTCTCCGCAGATCCCGACGGGCTTGCCCAGCGCCGCTCCCGCGCGGCCGACCTCGCCGACGAGGCGGAGCACGGCCGGGTGCCACGGGTCCTGGAACGCCGAGACCGTGCCGAGCATGCGGTCGGCGGCGAGCGTGTACTGGGTCAGGTCGTTGGTGCCGATCGAGGCGAAGTCCGCGACTCCGAGGATGCGGTCGGCGAGCAGGGCGGAGGAGGGGACCTCCACCATCACTCCGGCGGTGCGGATGCCGAGCTCCCGCGCCATCGAGGTGAAGTAGCGGGTCTCGTCCACGGTCGCGACCATCGGCGCCATGACCCAGAGGTCGGCGTCGGTCGCGGCATCGGCCTGGGCGAGGGCGGTGAGCTGGTCGCGGAGGATCTGCTCGCTGGCGCGGAGCGCACGCAGTCCGCGGAGACCGAGGGCGGGGTTCTCCTCGTGGTCGTCGTTGAGGAAGCTCAGCGGCTTGTCGGCGCCGGCGTCGAGCGCGCGGACGACGACCTTGCGGCCGGGGAACGCAGCGAGCAGGCGCGTGTACTGCTCCGCCTGCTCGGCAACCGAGGGCGCCTCCTTCGCGTCGAGGAAGAGGAACTCGGTGCGGAACAGCCCCACTCCCTCGGCGCCGAGCTCGACCGCGTTCGCAGCGCCGTCGGCCGAGCCGAGGTTCGCGAGCAGCGGCACGGCGTGGCCGTCTGCCAGCGCGCCGGGAACGACCGGTGCGGCGAGCATCTCGGCGCGCTCGGCGATCGAGGACTTCGCGGCGCCGATCTCGGCGTCCGAGGGGTTCACCGTCACGACGCCGGAGGTGGCGTCGAGGATGACGAGCTGGCCGTCCCGCAGGTCGAGGGCGCCGGTGGTGCCGACGATGGCGGTGATCGACTTCTCCCGGGCGAGGATCGCCGTGTGCGAGGTCGGCCCTCCGTCGCTGGTGATCAGGCCGAGGACCTTCTCGAGGTCGAGCAGCGCCGTGTCGGCCGGAGCGAGGTCGCGGGCGACGAGCACGAACGGCTCGTCCGACTCGGGGACGCCGGGAGCGGCGACGCCGCGCAGGTGCGCCACGACGCGCTGCGAGACGTCGTCGAGGTCGGTCGCGCGCTCGGCCATGTAGCCGCCCATCGCCACGAGCAGGTCGCGGAAGCCGGCGAAGGCCTCGTGCACGGCGCGCTCCGCGGTCTTGCCCCCGGCGATCCGCGCCTTGACGTCGTCCGCGAGGGACGGGTCCTCGGCCATCAGGGCCTGGGCGTCGAGGACGTCCTTCGCCGAGCCGCCGGCCCGCTCGCCGCGGTGGCGGATCGTCGCGGCGGTGGCGGAGAGCGACGAGACGGCGCGCTCCTCCTCCTGGGCGACGCTGCGGGTGCTGGCGGTGTCCTCGGGCTCGGGCAGCGGCTCCGGCATGCGCAGGACCGGCCCGAGGGCCAGCCCGCGTCCCACTCCGGTGCCCTGGAGCTTGGCGGAAGCGTAGGCGGTCTGAGGAGTGGACAGCGTCATGGGTGCTCGTTCCTGTCGTGCGGAGTGCGGGCGGGAGAAGAGGAGGCGGGGGCGGCGGGGAGGGAGCGGGGGGCGGGGGCCGGGAGTGAGCGGGGGCGGGTTTCGCGGGCGCCTCGTGCGAGCCGTTGAGGGTCGCCGTTGCGTTCCCGAGGCTGACGCGGTCCGTCGCCGGGTTTCGCAGGCGCCTCGTGCGACCCATTGAGGGTCGCCGTCACGCTCCAGGGGCTGCCGCGTCTATCGGCGCCGTGGGCGCCGGGGCTGGCCGCCTTGCGTGACGCTCCGCGTCACGCGTCGTGGTCGGTGGTGAGGAAGGTCGCGAGCTCCTCGAGCACGGCCTGCTCGTTGTCGCCCTCGACGCTGACGGTGAGCTCGTCGCCGTGCTCGATGCCGAGCGAGATGATCCCGAGGATCGACGCGGCGTTGACCGGGGTCGCGTCGCCCTTGGCGACGAGGACCTTCTGACCCGACTTCGCCGCGGCCTGGCTGAAGAGCGAGGCGGGGCGGGCGTGGAGGCCCTTCGACGATGCAACCTGCACGGTGCGCTCGACCATGAACGTTTCTCCTTGATCCTGCAGTCGCGACTGCATCAGTGGTGCCCGGAGTCGGGCTCGCCCGGACGGACCGGGCGGGTGGAGGAGTCCCCGTCCGCGCCTGCGACGACCGCGCGAGCGGCGAAGAGGACGGGCAGGGTCTCGAGCACGGCATCGGCACCGTGCGCTCCGAAGACATCGGGCGGGAGGAGGGCGGCCGCGGCTCCCACGAGCTCCGCACGGTGGCGGAGTCCGTCGAACTGCGACTCGAGGTGCGGCCCCACGAGGAGGACGTCGGCCTCGGGGAGGGAGTGGTCGAGACCGGTGAGGGTCTCGGAGCGGAACACGGCATCCATGCCGCGCTCCTTCGCGCCCGCTCGCAGCCGGTGGGCCAGGAACGTGCTCGACGCGCCTGCACCGCAGACGATCAGGATCTTCCGCACCTCGTTCGCCTCCTCGCGTCCGGGTCGTGATTCATCCAAGCATCCCCTCGGAGGGGCGGCACCCTCCAGCAGACAATCTTCCGCGGGGGCGGAAGACGGCCCCTTCCGCCCGCGGCGCGGGGGCTCCCGGGCGCGTCGCCGGGGTGATTGACTGACGGGACGTACGACTCGCCGCCCGCGTCCTGCGGGCCCGCGGCAGGGTCGTGGCGCTCCCGGCGCCCGCCCCGACCGCACGCCTGGAGCCTGATGCCTGACAACCGCGAACGACTGCTGGAGTACCTCTCCCGCGCCGACGGCTGGGTGACGGCGCACGAGCTCGCCGACAGGCTCGGAGTCACCACCCGCAGCGTCCGGAGCTACGTCACCGCGGTGAAGGCGCAGGCCGCCCCGCTGGAGCCGGTCGAGTCCTCCGCGAACGGCTACCGGCTCGCGCGCGAGGCGTACGCGGCGTACCTGGAGGCGCAGCGCAGCCGCGACATCGAGCCCGACACCCCGCGCGACCGGCTGTACAGCATCGTCCGCCGCCTGGTCGACTCCGACGAGGGCCTGGACGTCTTCGCCCTCGCCGACGCGCTGTCGGTGAGCGAGTCGACCGTCGACGCCGATCTGCGCCGGGTGAAGGCCCTCGCCGACGAGGCCGGCCTCGGGCTGGTCCGGCGCGGCCCGTCGGTGCGCCTCGAGGGCAGCGAGGAGGCCCGCCGCCGCCTGATCTCCAGGATGTTCCGCGACGAGAGCGCGCAGGGCGTCTTCACGCTCGACGACGTCCAGCGCGAGTTCGCCTCCCCCGGCCTCGGCGCCTTCAAGACCGAGCTGCTGGCCGAGCTCGAGACCCGCGGGTACTACATCAACGACTACGGCGTGAACAGCGTCCTCCTCCACATCGCGATCGCCGTCGACCGCGTCGCCCGGGGCATCGGGGACCCCTCCGGCTCCCGCCCCTCCCCCGCGATCCACGGCGAGCTCGCGGCCCTGCTGGCGGAGCTGGTGGAACGGCACTTCGCGACGCGCCTGACCGACGCCGAGCTCGCCCAGCTCGCGATCCTGATGACGACGCGGGTGGCGACGCCCGGGCAGAACGAGCCGGTCGCCGCCGTGGTCGAGAACTACCTCGACCCGGAGGACCTCGCCGTCGTCCGCGAGCTCGTCGCCGACGTCAACCGCGAGTACCTGGTCGACCTCGACGACGAGGGCTTCATCGTCCGCCTCGCCCTGCACGTGCGCAACCTGATCGCCCGGGCCGCCGAGGGCGGCTACTCCCGCAACCCGCTCACCCGCTCGATCAAGACCAGCTACCCGATGACCTACGAGATCGCGGTGTTCCTGGCGAGCGGGCTGCAGCGCCGGCGGGGCATCGTGGTCAACGAGGACGAGATCGCCTACATCGCCCTCCACGTCGGCTCGTTCCTCGAGCGGGTGTCCCGGCGGGAGGAGCGTCTGTCCTGCGTGATCGTCTGCCCCAACTACTACGACCTCGCTCACATGCTCCGCCTGCGCGTCGAGCGCTCGCTCGGCACCGAGGTGGAGGTGCGCTCGCTGATCACGCGGAGCGACGTCGACTGGGACCGGCTCACCGCCGACCTCGTGATCACCACGATCGACGAGCGCCCCGCGTCCGATGACGTCGTGGTGGTGCAGCCGTTCCTCACCGACCACGACGTCGAGACGGTGCGCCGGGCCATCGCCCGCGTCCGCCGGCACCGCCGCCGCGCGCAGATCAAGGACGAGCTGCTGCAGTTCTTCGACGAGGGGCTGTTCTTCCGCAACGTGCACGCGCGCGACGAGGCGGCGATGATCCGGATGTTGGGCGAGCGGATGATCGCCGGCGGCATCATCGACGAGGACTACGTCGACGGCGCCATCGAGCGCGAGCGGATGAGCTCCACGGCGTTCACCGACAACCTCGCGGTCCCGCACGCGATGGCGATGAGCGCCCGCCGCACCTCCATCGCGATCGTCGTGAACGACACCGCGATGGAGTGGGGCGAGCAGCGGGTGAACGTGATCGCGATGATCGCGTTCGCCTCGGCCGGCCGCAGCACCTTCCAGTCGGTGTTCGACCAGTTCGTCGAGGTGTTCGCCGACCGGGCGGAGGTGCAGCGCCTCATCCGGCGCTCCACGGACTTCGGCGGCTTCATCGAGGAGCTGGTGCGGGTGATCGACAGCTAGCCGACACCCGCACTCCGGGTGGAGCCGGAGGGCCTGTCGTCCTCCCGCTCCCGCGCTTCGTGGGCGCCCGACGGACCCCCGCCGGGCGCGAGAGGCCACGAGGAGCCTCCTCCGCATCGGATCGGAGGAGCTCCGCGTTGGGGCCTCTAGGCGAAGGGCGTCGGCACGATCCCGTAGGGGGCGAGGCCGGCCGCGCCGCCGTCGGCGAGCGTGGTGACCCAGATGCCGTCGTGGTGCACGGCGACGGAGTGCTCCCAGTGGGCGGCCATGCTGCTGTCCTCGGTCGCGACCGTCCACTCGTCCTCGCGGACGAAGGTCTCGGCGCTGCCCGCGGTGACCATCGGCTCGATCGCGACGACGAGTCCCGGCTTCACCTCGGGGCCGCGCTGGCGCACCCGGTAGTTGAAGACCGGCGGAGCCTCGTGCATGGTGCGCCCGATGCCGTGGCCGATGTAGTCGGTGAGGATGCCGTAGACGCGGCCCGAGCGCTCGGCCTCGTCCTCGATGTACTCCTCGATCGCCGCGCCGACCTCGTTGAGATGGCGGGCGGAGGCAAGGGCGGCGATCCCCCGCCACAGGGATCCCTCGGTCACCCGCGAGAGCTCGGCGCGTGCCGCGACCTCCTCCGGGCGGGAGGGATCGGGCAGGACCACCGTCATCGCGGAGTCGCCGTTCCAGCCGTCGATCTCGGCGCCGCTGTCGACGGAGACCAGGTCGCCCGGCTCGAGCACGCGCCCGCCGGGGATGCCGTGGACCACCTCGTCGTTGACCGAGGCGCAGATCGTGTGCCGGTAGCCCGGGACGAGCTGGAAGTTCGAGTGGCCGCCGAGCGCGACGATCGCCGCCTCGGCGATCGCGTCGAGCTCGAGCGTGGTGACGCCCGGGCGGACCGCCGCGCGGACCGCGTCGAGCGAGGCGGCCGTGGCGAGGCCCGGAGCGAGCATCGACCGCAGCTGCGCGGGCGTCTTGTAGAGCGAGGAGCGGAACGCCACGGCTCAGGCGGCCGGGGTGTCGAGGCGGCCCACGCGGTGGCCCTCGAGGGCGACGACGATCCGCTCGGTCACCTCGTCGACCGGCCCGAGGCCGTCGACCACGACCACGAGCCCGCGGGCCGCGTAGACGTCGATGAGCGGAGCGGTCTGCTCCTCGTAGAGCGCGAGTCGGCGCCGGATGACGTCCTCGGTGTCGTCGCTGCGCCCCTGCTCGAGCGAGCGCTTGAGAAGGCGGCCGACGACCTCGTCGGGATCGGCCGTCAGCTGGACGACCGCGTCGAGCCGGTTGTCGTCCGCGGCGAGGATGCGGTCGAGCTCGTCGACCTGCTCCGTGGTGCGCGGGTAGCCGTCGAGCAGGAACCCGGTCGACGCGTCCGCCTCCTGGAGGCGGTCGTGCACGATCGCGTTGGTCAGCTCGTCCGGCACGTAGCGCCCGTTGTCGAGGTAGGCCTTCGCCTGGAGACCGAGCTCGGTCTCGTTGGCGACGTTCGCGCGGAAGATGTCCCCGGTCGAGATGGCGGGCACCCGGAGGATGTCGCTCAGCCGAGCGGCCTGGGTCCCCTTGCCTGCGCCGGGAGGGCCGATCAGCAGGAGACGGAAGCCGATCGGGTGCGACGTCATCGGAGGAGTCCTTCGTAGTGGCGCTGCTGCAGCTGGGAGTCGATCTGCTTCACCGTCTCCAGGCCGACTCCGACGATGATCAGGATGGACGTGCCGCCGAAGGGGAAGTTCTGGTTCGCACCGACCAGCGCGAGGGCCACGAGGGGCACGAGCGCGATGAGGCCGAGGTAGACCGACCCGGGCAGCGTCACCCGGGTGAGCACGTAGTTGAGGTACTCGGCGGTCGGGCGGCCGGCGCGGATGCCGGGGATGAAGCCGCCGTAGCGCTTCATGTTGTCGGCGACCTCGTCCGGGTTGAAGGTGATCGCGACGTAGAAGTAGGTGAAGCCCACGATCAGGAGGAAGTACAGCGCCATGTAGAGCGGGTGATCGCCCTTGGTGAGGTAGTTCGTGATCCAGGTGACCCAGACCGGAGCCTCCTGGCCAGCGGCGGGCTGGTTGAACTGCGCGATGAGCGCGGGCAGGTACAGCAGCGACGAGGCGAAGATGACGGGCACGACGCCGGCCATGTTGACCTTGATCGGGATGTAGGTGTTGTTGCCGCCGTAGGTGCGGCGGCCGACCATCCGCTTGGCGTACTGCACGGGGATCCGCCGCTGCGACTGCTCCACGAAGACCACGGCGACCACGAGCACGAGGCCCACGCCGAGGACGAGGAGGAAGGTCTCGAAGCCGCGCGACTGCGCGATCGACCACAGGGAGGTGGGGAACTGGGCGGCGATCGAGGTGAAGATCAGCAGCGACATGCCGTTGCCGATGCCGCGCTCGGTGATGAGCTCGCCCATCCACATGATGATCCCGGTGCCCGCGGTCATGGTGATGACCATGAGGAGGATGGAGTACCACTCGTCGGTGATGATGAGCGCCGAGCACTCCGGGACGCCGGAGTTGCCGAAGAGGGCGCCCGAGCGGGCGACGGTGATCAGCGTCGTCGACTGGAGGACGCCGAGCGCGATGGTGAGGTACCGCGTGTACTGGGTGAGCTTGCCCTGACCGGACTGCCCCTCCTTGTACAGCGTCTCGAAGTGAGGGATGACCACGCGCAGCAGCTGCACGATGATCGACGCCGTGATGTACGGCATGATCCCGAGCGCGAAGATCGACAGCTGGAGCAGTGCTCCACCGCTGAAGAGGTTCACGAGCTCGTAGAGACCCGAGGTGCCCTGGTTGCCGGCGAGACAGGCCTGCACGGCGCTGAAGTCGACGAACGGAGCAGGGATGAAGGATCCCAGCCGGAAGATCGCCACGATCGCGAGGGTGAAGCCGATCTTGCGGCGGAGGTCGGGGGTGCGGAAGATCCGCGCAACGGCGCCAAACACTACCTAAGGTCTCCTGCTCAATTCTGTGGTGCGGGATACAGGTCGAGCTTGCCACGCACTCCCGGAGGGAGTCGGCGTGGCAAGCTCGACCGACAAGCTGCTGGTGCTACTTGATGGATCCGCCCGCAGCGACGATCTTCTGCTCGGCAGAGCTGGAGACCTTGTCGACCGCGACGTTCAGCTTAACCGCAATGTCGCCGTCCCCGAGGACTTTGACCTTCTCGTTCTTGCGGACAGCACCCTTGGCGACCAGGTCGCCGATGGTGACGTCGCCGCCCTGGGGGTAGAGCTCCGCGAGAGCGGACAGGTTCACGACCTGGTACTCGACCCGGAACGGGTTCTTGAAACCGCGGAGCTTCGGGGTGCGCATGTGCAGCGGCATCTGCCCACCCTCGAAGCCGACGCGCACCTGGTAGCGGGCCTTGGTGCCCTTGGTGCCGCGACCGGCGGTCTTTCCCTTGGAGCCCTCACCGCGACCCACGCGGGTCTTGGCCTTCTTGGCTCCGGCAGCGGGGCGGAGGTGGTGGACCTTGAGCACGTGCTCCTTGGTCGCCGGCGCCGCCGCGCCCTTCGTGGTGGTCGCCTGCGCGGGAGTCGTGGACTCCGCGGCGGCGGCCTTCTTCGTCTCAGCCATTAGTCAATCTCCTCGACCTTCACCAGGTGGGCGACGGTCTTCACGTATCCGCGGTTCTGGGCGTTGTCCTCGCGGACGACGCTCTGACCGATCTTCCTGAGGCCGAGCGAGCGCAGCGTGTCGCGCTGGTACTGCTTCTCGCTGACCTTCGACTTGATCTGGGTCACTTTGAGCTGGGCCATCAGGCACCTGCCTTCGCGTTGGACGCGGCGGCGAGGGCGTCGGCCTCGGCACGGACGAGACGTGCCGGCGCGACCTGGTCGAAGTCGAGACCACGACGAGCGGCGACGGCGCGCGGCTCCTCGAGCTGCTTCAGAGCCTCGACGGTCGCGTGGACGATGTTGATGGTGTTCGACGAGCCGAGCGACTTGCTCAGGACGTCGTGGATGCCGGCGCACTCGAGGACGGCGCGGACGGGACCGCCGGCGATGACACCGGTACCCGCGGCGGCGGGGCGCAGGAGCACCACACCGGCGGCGGCCTCACCCTGGACGGGGTGCGGGATGGTCGAGGCGACGCGGGGGACGCGGAAGAAGTTCTTCTTCGCCTCCTCGACGCCCTTGGAGATGGCGGTCGGGACCTCGCGGGCCTTGCCGTAGCCGACGCCCACCAGCCCGTTGCCGTCTCCGACGACCACGAGCGCGGTGAAGCTGAAGCGACGGCCGCCCTTGACGACCTTCGACACGCGGTTGATGGTCACGACGCGCTCGAGGAACTGGCTCTTCTCGGCGTCACGGCCACCGCGGTCGCGGCCACCCTGGTTGCGGTCGCGGCCGCCGCGGCGGGGCTCACGAGCCTCCTGCTGCGGCTGCGTGGACGCAGCGGTCTCGACGGGGGCCTCCGACACAGCGGCGACCTCGGGTTCCTTGTTCTCTGCGGCGCTCACAGGTTGAGCCCTGCCTCTCGTGCTCCATCGGCGATCGCGGCGACGCGACCGGCGTACTTGTTGCCTCCGCGGTCGAAGACGACCGCCTCGACACCGGCGTTCTTGGCGCGCTCGGCGACGAGCTCGCCGACCTTGCGGGCCTTGGCGGTCTTGTCGCCGTCGAACACGCGCAGGTCGGCCTCGAGGGTCGACGCCGACGCGAGGGTGCGGCCCTGAGCGTCGTCGACGACCTGCACGAAGACGTGGCGGGCCGAGCGGTTGACGACGAGGCGGGGGCGCTCGGCGGATCCGACGACCTTCTTGCGCAGACGGTCGTGACGACGACCGCGCGCAGCGGACTTGCTCTTTCCTCTGGTTCCGAGTCCCATGATCACTTACCGCTCTTTCCGGCCTTGCGGCGAACGACCTCGCCGGCGTAGCGCACGCCCTTGCCCTTGTAGGGCTCGGGCTTGCGGATCTTACGAATGTTGGCGGCCACCTCACCGACGGCCTGCTTCGAGATGCCGTGCACGGTGAGCTTGTTGTTGCCCTCGACCGTGAACGAGATGCCCGCGGGCGGGGTGACGACGACCGGGTGCGAGAAGCCGAGCGCGAACTCGATGTCCGAGCCCTTCGCCAGCACGCGGTAACCGGTTCCAACGACCTCGAGGCCCTTGGAGTAGCCCTGCGTGACACCGATGATGTCGTTCGCGATGAGCGTGCGGGTGAGGCCGTGGAGCGAGCGCGACTCGCGCTCGTCATCGGGACGCGAGACCAGCACCTGGCCGTTCTCGACGGACACCTGGATGGGGCTGGCGACCGAGACGGTCAGCTCGCCCTTGGGGCCCTTGACGGTCACAGCGGACCCGGCGACGGAGACGTCGACGCCCGCCGGGATCTCGATGGGGAGTCTTCCAATACGCGACATGAGGGGTTACCACACGTAGGCGAGGACTTCCCCACCCACGCCCTTCTTCTCGGCCTGGCGGTCGGTCAGGAGACCGCTCGAGGTGGACAGGATGGCGACGCCGAGGCCGCCGAGCACGGTGGGGATCTCGGCCGACTTCGCGTACACGCGGAGTCCGGGCTTCGAGACCCGCTTGATGCCGGCGATCGAGCGCTCGCGGTTCGGGCCGTACTTGAGGGAGATGGAGAGCGTCGTGCCGACGCGCGCCTCCTCGACCTTCCAGTCGGCGATGTAGCCCTCGGTCTTGAGGATCTCGGCGATGTTCGCCTTGAGCTTCGAGCCCGGGAGGGTGATGGAGTCGTGGTGCGCGGAGTTCGCGTTACGGATTCTGGTCAGCAGATCTGCGACCGGATCAGTCATGGTCATGGCTGATGGTGCCTTTCTCGCCTGGTTTCGGCACCCTTTACAAGAGTGACGACCTGTGGTGTGGGACGGCGCCGACGACGTCGACGCCCATGCGGCCGCGCGAACGCAGGCCAACGAGCCATGCTACATGGCCGAGGTCCTGCGGTCGAGGGCCGATCGTGCACGGGATCCGGGGATCCCGCGTGGCGCCCGCCGCCGGCTCCGGACGGACCGGTCCGGCGGCGGACGCACGACGAGGCCGGAGGGCGGTTCTCACCGTCCCCCGGCCTCGAGGCTTGCTGCTTACGCGTTGTCCGACGACTTGAACGGGAAGCCGAGCTGCTTGAGCAGCGCGCGACCCTCGTCGTCGGTCTTGGCGGTGGTCACGACGGTCACGTCGAAGCCGCGGACGCGGTCGATGCGGTCCTGGTCGATCTCGTGGAAGATCGACTGCTCCGTGATGCCGAAGGTGTAGTTGCCGTTGCCGTCGAACTGGCGGTCCGACAGCCCGCGGAAGTCGCGGATGCGGGGCAGCGCCACCGAGAGCAGGCGGTCCAGGAACTCCCAGGCGCGGTCGCCCCGGAGGGTGACGTGAGCGCCGATGGCCTGACCCTCGCGCAGCTTGAACTGCGCGATGGACTTGCGGGCCTTGGTGACCTGCGGCTTCTGACCGGTGATGGCGGTGAGGTCCTTGACCGCGCCGTCGATGATCTTGCCGTCGCGGGCGGCCTCACCGACACCGGTGTTGACGACGACCTTGACCAGGCCGGGGACCTGGTGGACGTTGCCGAAGCCGAACTGCTCCTTGAGAGCGGGGATGATGTCGGCCTGGTACTTGGCCTTGAGCCGCGGCTGAACCTTCGCAGCCACTGCGGTGGTGTCAGTCATTACAGTTCCTCACCCGACGCCTTCGCGTAGCGCACGCGAACGGTCTTGGTCACGCCGTCCTTGGTGACGGCCACGTTGCGGTGGCCGACCCGGGTCGGCTTCTTGGTCTTCGGGTCGACGAGCGCGACGTTGGAGATGTGGATCGAGGCCTCGACGGTCTCGATGCCGCCCTCCTTCGAGCCGCGCTGCGTCTGGCCGACGCGGACGTGCTTCTTGACGAAGTTCACGCCCTCGACGACGACGCGGTTGCGCTCGACCAGCACCTCGAGGACCTTGCCCTGCTTGCCGCGGTCTCCACCGCGGGCCTGGGTAGCGCCCGAGATGACCTGGACGAGGTCACCCTTCTTGATCTTGGCCATGACTAGATAACCTCCGGTGCCAGCGAGACGATCTTCATGAACTTCTTGTCGCGGAGCTCGCGACCGACCGGTCCGAAGATGCGGGTGCCACGGGGGTCCCCGTCGTTCTTGAGGATGACGGCGGCGTTCTCGTCGAACTTGATGTACGAGCCGTCGGCGCGACGGGTCTGCTTGATGGTGCGGACGATGACGGCCTTGACCACGTCGCCCTTCTTCACGTTGCCACCGGGGATCGCGTCCTTGACGGTGGCGACGATGATGTCACCGAGGCCCGCGTAGCGGCGGCCGGAGCCTCCGAGGACGCGGATGGTGAGGAGCATCTTGGCGCCGGTGTTGTCGGCGACCTTGACTCGGGATTCTTGCTGAAGCATGTGTCTCTCCTGCTAACTCAAGTAGGCCGCGGCCTACTTGGCCTTCTCGAGGATCTCGACCAGGCGCCAGCGCTTGGTGGCGCTGAGGGGACGGGTCTCGCTGATGACGACGGAGTCGCCGATGCCGGCGGAGTTCAGCTCGTCGTGGACCTTGACCTTGGACGTACGGCGGATGACCTTGCCGTACAGCGGGTGCTTCACCCGGTCCTCGACCTCGACGACGATGGTCTTGTCCATCTTGTCGCTGGTGACGTAGCCGCGACGGGTCTTGCGGTATCCGCGAGCGCCCGCCTCCTTCACGTCGTGGGCGGCCGACTCGTGGCCGGCGCTGTCATTGACGGTTGCCATTACTTGGCCTCCTCGTTCGACTCGGTCGCCTCGACCTCGGCCTTGGCGGCCTTCTTGGTCTTCGGCTTCTTCTCCGCCTTGGCCGGGGCCTCGACGGGTGCGGGGGTGGCGCGGATGCCCAGCTCGCGCTCACGGATGACCGTGTAGATGCGGGCGATGTCGCGCTTGACGGCACGCAGGCGGCCGTTGGTGTCCAGCTGACCGGTGGCCGACTGGAAGCGGAGGTTGAACAGCTCCTCCTTGGCCTTCTTCAGCTCGGTGACGAGACGCTCGTCCTCGTAGGTGTCGAGCTCGGCGGGGGCGAGCTCCTTGGATCCGATCGCCATTACGCGTCTCCCTCCTCGCGCTTGATGATGCGTGCCTTGAGGGGCAGCTTATGGATGGCACGGGTCATGGCCTCACGAGCGAGCTGCTCGTCGACGCCGGCGACCTCGAAGAGGACGCGACCCGGCTTGACGTTCGCGACCCACCACTCCGGCGAGCCCTTACCGGAACCCATGCGGGTCTCGGCGGGCTTCTTGGTGAGCGGACGGTCGGGGTAGATGTTGATCCACACCTTTCCGCCGCGCTTGATGTGACGCGTCATCGCGATACGAGCGGACTCGATCTGACGGTTGGTCACGTAGGCGGGGGTGAGGGCCTGGATGCCGAACTCACCGAACGACACCTTGGTGCCACCGGTGGCCTGGCCGGACCGGCCCGGGTGGTGCTGCTTGCGGTGCTTGACTCGACGCGGAATCAACATGGTTATGCCTCAACTCCTGCTGCGACGGGCGCCTCGCTCTGCTGGCGGGGTGCACGGCGCGGACGGTCGCTGCGCTCGGGGCGCGACGACTTGCTGTTCGCCTGCTCGCGGGCGAGCTCCTTGTTGGTGATGTCGCCCTTGTAGATCCAGACCTTCACGCCGATGCGGCCGAAGGTGGTCTTCGCCTCGTAGAAGCCGTAGTCGATGTTCGCGCGGAGGGTGTGCAGCGGCACGCGTCCCTCGCGGTAGAACTCCGAGCGGCTCATCTCGGCGCCGCCGAGGCGGCCGGAGACCTGGATGCGGACGCCCTTGGCGCCGGCGCGCTGAGCACCCTGCAGGCCCTTGCGCATCGCGCGGCGGAAGGCCACGCGGGCGGAGAGCTGCTCGGCGATGCCCTGGGCGACCAGCTGCGCCTCGGCCTCGGGGTTCTTGACCTCGAGGATGTTCAGCTGGATCTGCTTGCCCGTGAGCTTCTCGAGGTCGGCGCGGATGCGCTCGGCCTCGGCGCCGCGGCGGCCGATCACGATGCCCGGGCGGGCGGTGTGGATGTCGACGCGGACGCGGTCACGGGTGCGCTCGATCTCGATGCGGGCGACGCCCGCACGGTCGAGCTGCGTGGCGAGGAGTCGGCGGATCTTGACGTCCTCGGCGAGGTAGTCGCTGTACCGCTGGCCCTTCTTGGTGCTGTCGGAGAACCAGCGCGACACGTGGTCGGTGGTGATTCCCAGACGGAAACCGTAGGGGTTTACTTTCTGACCCATTACTTGGTCCCCTCCTCAGGAGTGGCCAGCACGACGGTGATGTGGCTGGTGCGCTTGTTGATGCGGAAGGCACGACCCTGAGCACGGGGCTGGAATCGCTTGAGGGTGGTTCCCTCATCGACGAAGGCGCGGGACACGATCAGGTCCTGGTCGTCGAGGTACTCGTTCGAGGCATCGGCCTTGACGCGAGCGTTGGCCATCGCCGAGGCGACGAGCTTGTAGACGGGCTCGGACGCACCCTGCGGCGCGAACTTCAGGATGGCCAGTGCCTCCTGAGCCTGCTTCCCGCGGATCAGGTTCACGACACGGCGAGCCTTCTGGGGGGTGACGCGGATGTGTCGCACGCGTGCGATCGACTCCACCATTTCTCTCCTCCTTCTCGTCGCCGCGTCAGCGGCGACGGCCCTTCTTGTCGTCCTTCTCGTGACCGCGGAAGGTCCGAGTGGGGGCGAACTCGCCGAGCTTGTGGCCGACCATGGTCTCGGTCACGAACACGGGGATGTGCTTGCGACCGTCGTGGACCGCGATGGTGTGACCCAGCATCGCCGGGATGATCATCGAACGGCGCGACCAGGTCTTGATGACGTTCTTGTTGCCGGCTTCGTTGGCCGTGAACACCTTGCGGAGCAGGTGGTCGTCAACGAAGGGGCCCTTCTTGAGACTGCGAGGCATCTTCTACAACTCCTACTTGCGCTTCTTACCGGCGGTGCGGCGGCGAACGATGAGCTTGTCGCTCTCCTTGTTGGGGCGACGGGTGCGTCCCTCGGACTGACCCCACGGGCTGACCGGGTGGCGTCCACCGGAGGTCTTGCCCTCTCCACCACCGTGCGGGTGGTCGACCGGGTTCATCGCGACACCGCGGACGGTCGGGCGGACGCCCTTCCAGCGCATGCGGCCGGCCTTGCCCCAGTTGATGTTCGACTGCTCGGCGTTGCCGACCTCGCCGATCGTGGCGCGGCAGCGCGCGTCGACGTTGCGAATCTCGCCCGACGGCAGGCGGAGCTGCGCGTAGGGGCCGTCCTTGGCGACGAGGCGGACCGAGGTGCCGGCCGAGCGGGCGAGCTTGGCGCCGCCTCCCGGCTTGATCTCGATGGCGTGGATGACCGTACCGGTCGGGATGTTGCGCAGCGGCAGGTTGTTGCCGGGCTTGATGTCGGCGCCGGCGCCCGACTCCACGACGTCGCCCTGCGAGAGCTTGTTCGGGGCCAGGATGTAGCGCTTGGTGCCGTCCACGAAGTGGAGCAGCGCGATGCGCGCCGTGCGGTTGGGGTCGTACTCGATGTGAGCGACCTTGGCGTTGACGCCGTCCTTGTCGTTGCGACGGAAGTCGATCAGACGGTACTGGCGCTTGTGGCCACCACCGATGTGACGCGTCGTGATGCGGCCGGAGTTGTTGCGGCCACCGGTCTTGGACAGCGGGCGCAGGAGCGACTTCTCAGGCGTCGAGCGGGTGATCTCGGCGAAGTCGGCAACGCTGGAGCCGCGGCGACCGGGGGTCGTGGGCTTGTACTTACGAATAGCCATTGTCTGTTTCCTCTACGCTTCTTCGGCTCAGCCGACGCTCGTGAAGATGTCGATGGAGCCGGACTTCAGCGTGACGATCGCGCGCTTGGTGTCCTTGCGCTTGCCGGTGCCGAACTTCGTGCGGCGGGTCTTGCCCTGGCGGTTCAGCGTGTTGATCGACGCGACCTCGACGCCGAAGATCTTCTCGATGGCGAGCTTGATCTCGGTCTTGTTCGAACGCGGGTCGACCACGAAGGTGTACTTGCCCTCGTCGATCAGGCCGTAGGACTTCTCCGAGACCACCGGGGAGATGATGACGTCGCGGGGGTCCTTGTTGAACGCGGCGGACTGGCTCATGCGTTCACCTCTTCCTTGTTGGACTCGACGCCCGACTTGGCCGCGATGAACGCGTCGAGCGCGCCCTTCGAGAACACGATGTCGTCGGAGACGAGCACGTCGTACGCGTTGAGCTGGTCGGCCGGCAGGATGTGCACGAACGGCACGTTGCGGAGCGAGAGCTCGGCGATGTAGTCGTCGCGCTCGAGCACCACGAGGACGTTGCGCGACACCGAGAGAGCGTCGAGCAGGACGAGGACGTCCTTGGTCCGGGGGGTGTCGCCGAGGGCGAGGGACTCGACCACGTGGATGCGGGCACCGCGGGCGCGGTCCGAGAGAGCACCGAGCAGAGCCGCGGCGATCATCTTCTTGGGGGTGCGCTGCGCGTAGCTTCGGGGGGTCGGTCCGTGGACCACGCCACCGCCGGTCATGTGCGGGGCGCGGATCGAGCCCTGACGAGCGCGACCGGTTCCCTTCTGCTTGAACGGCTTGCGACCGGCTCCGGAGACCTCACCGCGGTTCTTCGTCTTGTGGGTTCCCTGGCGCGCCGCGGCGAGCTGGGCCACGACGACCTGGTGGATGAGGGGGATGTTGGTCTGGACGTCGAAGAGCGCGGCGGGGAGCTCGACCGAGCCCGCCTTCTGGCCCTTGACGTCGATGATGTCGACAGAGGTAGCCATGGAACTACGCTCCCTTCACGGCGTTGCGAACGAACACGAGGCGACCGCGGGCACCGGGGACGGCGCCCTTGACGAGCAGCAGGCCCTTCTCGGCGTCGACGGAGTGCACCTTGAGGTTGAGCACGGTGACGCGCTCGCCACCCATGCGACCGGCCATGCGCATGCCCTTGAAGACACGGCTGGGGGTCGAGGAGGCGCCGATGGAGCCGGGCTTGCGGTGGTTGCGGTGCGAACCGTGCGAAGCCGAGACGCCCTTGAAGTTGTGACGCTTCATGACACCGGCGAAGCCCTTGCCCTTGCTGGTGCCGACGACGTCGACCTTGGTACCGGCCTCGAAGACGGCGTCCACGGTCAGCTCCTGGCCTGCCGAGTAGTCGGCGGCGTCGGAGGTGCGGACCTCGGTGAGGTGGCGGCGGGGGGTGACGCCCGCGGCATCGAAGTGACCGGCGGCGGGCTTGTTCACCTTGCGCGGGTCGATCGCACCGGCAGCGAGCTGGACGGCGGTGTAGCCGTCCTTCTCCTCCGTGCGGACCTGGGTCACGACGTTGGGGCTGATCTCGATGACGGTGACCGGCACGAGCTTGTTGTTCTCATCCCAGACCTGGGTCATTCCGAGCTTGGTGCCGAGGAGCCCCTTGCTGGTCTTCAGCGTGGGGGAAACAGTGACAGACATGGTGGCACTCCTCCTTAGAGCTTGATCTCGATGTTGACGTCGGCCGGCAGGTCGAGGCGCATGAGCGAGTCGACGGCCTTGGGCGTCGGGTCGATGATGTCGATGAGGCGCTTGTGGGTGCGCATCTCGAAGTGCTCGCGGCTGTCCTTGTACTTGTGGGGAGAACGGATCACGCAGACCACGTTCTTCTCGGTCGGCAGCGGCACGGGGCCGACCACCGTTGCACCGGCACGGGTGACCGTGTCGACGATCTTGCGCGCCGACGTGTCGATGACCTCGTGGTCGTACGACTTCAGTCGGATGCGGATCTTCTGTCCCGCCATGTGTGATCTCTCACTCTCTTGTTATTGCGTCGTACGCGACTCCCCCGGCCGGAGCCGGACTCGTCTCGCATTGGACGCGCTCGCGAAGGAACTCCGGTGACCCGGAAAAGTGCAACCAGTGTTCTTCTGTCAAAAGCACCGCACCCCTGGGGCGCTCCGATCGGCGTGCAGAACGCACGACGCACGGAGAACCCGTTGAGATGTCGGTTGTTGTCGTTCTGCTACCCGCCGCCTCGACGTCGCATCCGCGTGGCCGCCCTCTCGGGTCGAGCCTCCGCGATGCCGTCTCGGCACTGCCTGGCAGTGTCCCCCTCCGAGCAGCACGCCGCCCGAGAGGAAATTTTGAACTAGAAGAGTCTCCCACAGATGCCCCACCCCTGCAACCCGGGCGTGTCGCGCCGGAGGACTCCTCCGCGAGCACGTCGTGACGGTCCTGGGGAGCCGGTCGCTCCGAGCAGCAGCGAGGGTCGGAGCGCCTCCCCCGCTACTCGAAGAGCAGCGCCCGGACGGCGGTCTCGGCCGACGCGGGGCGCGACGCGTCGATGGTCTCGCCGGCGCGGAAGTGGTCCAGCAGCCGCGGGTCGACGTAGCTGGCGCGGGCGACCGTCGGCGTGTTCCCGAGCACGTCCGAGGCGTCGCGCATCGCCTGGGCGATCGCGGAGTTCCGAGCGCGCTGCGTGGCCTGCGGGCCCGACTTCGCCAGGCTCAGCGCGGCCGCGACCGTGCCGTGCAGAGTGCGGAAGTCCTTCGCCGTGAAGTCGTCGCCGGCGCGCTCGCGCACGTAGTCGTTGATCTCGGGCGCCGAGACCGGCCGCCACTCCCGCCCGTCCTTCCAGGCGAGCAGGCGGGCGTTCGGCCCACGACGCTTGAGAGCACGGACGACGCGCGAGAGGTCGTGGTCGAGGATCTCGCTCGTCCACGCCTGATGGCTCTTCCCGGGGAAGGCGAGGGCGACCCGGTCCCCGTGGGTCGTGGCGTGCGCGCACAGGAGCGTCGAGAGGCCGATGCTGCCGTGCTCCTTCGCGTACCTCTCGCTGCCGACGCGGAGCGATCCGGTGTCGAGCATCCGGAAGGCGGTGGCCAGCGCGCGCTCGCGGCTGGGTCCGTCCGAGCGGAGGGCGATGGTCACGGCCCGGCGCGCCCCGGGCAGGGCCTCCGCGAGCCGCAGCGCCCGGTCGAACTTGATCCGGTCCTTCTGCTCGCGCCAGGTCGGATGGTAGATGTACTGGCGGCGGCCGGCGGAGTCGACGCCGGTGGCCTGGATGTGCCCGTTGGGGTACGGGGCGATCCAGACGTCCGTCCAGGCCGGCGGGATGCCGAGACGGTCGAAGCGCGCGCGTAGCTCCTTGTCGGCGACGGTCGCGCCCTTCGGGTCGCGGTAGCTGAAGCCGGAGCCCGCGCGCACCCGGGTGTAGCCGCGCCCGCTCGAATCGGTCCTGCGGAGTCGTTGCGCGCGAGTGTCAGCCATCGATCCGACGATAGGACGGCGGATCCGAGGCCCGCACCCGCTTGACGGCGGGGACGAGCAGTCGGGCGGCAGCCGCTACTCGTTGCCGATCCGCTTGTCGGCCTGGCGCTTCAGGTCCTCGATGCGGTCGTCGTACTTGCCGTTGGTGAGGCGGCTGGCGATCTCGCCCGCCTTCTCGAGGGTCTGGTCGGAGACCTGCTCGGCCTTCTCGCTCCGCAGCGCGTCCTGGGCCTTCCGGCTGTTGAGCAGTTCGCCGGCCTGGCGTCCGAGCTTCCCGAGATCCACGATGATGCCTCCTTGTAAACGCGCACAGGGCGGCGCGTGCCTCAGTGTGGCGCTCCCGGCTGGGGGAACGGTGCGGGCGCGCCGGTCAGCCGGCCAGTGCGATCACCTGCTCCGCTGCGTCTGCCAGGGCGCGGCCGTAGGAGGGACCGTGACCGGCGGCGTGGACGGCGAGCGGGTGCAGCTGGTGGAGTGGCACCCGCTCCTCGTAGCCGGCCCCCAGCGGATGCTGCTCGCGGTAGCCCTCGAGGACGGCATCGAGGTGCGGAGCACCGAAGAGGGCCAGCATCGCCAGATCGGTCTCGCGGTGTCCCCCGTGAGCGGCGGGGTCGATCAGGACGGCGCCGTCCGCCGTCCAGAGCACGTTGCCGGTCCAGAGGTCCCCGTGGATCCGGGCGGGCCCCGCACCGTCGTCGAAGGCTCCGGCCGCCACCCGGCCCAGAGCCTGCTCGACGAGCCGCGACTCGGCTGCCGTGAGGTTGCCCGCCTCCACGGCAGGGCCGAGGAACGGCCGCACCCGCTGCTCCGCGTAGAAGCGCCCCCACGAGTCGTCCGGGCGGCACGGCATCCCGCGGCGGCCGATGTACGCGGGGCCGGTCCATCCCGGGGGCGGCGCTCCGAACGCCGCGGCTCCGGCGTCGTGCGTCCGGGCGAGCGCGGCGCCGAGAGCCCGAGCCGACTCGGCCGAGGGACGCACGGAGCGGATCTCCTCCACCTCGATGCGCCCGGGCGACACCCTCTCCACCCCGACACAGCGCGCACCGCCGTCCGCCTCGCGCAGCCAGTCCAGGCCGGCCGCCTCCCACTCGAAGAACTGCGGGAGGGCACGGGGGTCGCTCTTCACGAAGGGCATGCCGCCACGCTAGCCGGGCGTCCCCGGGAACGACGAGAGGGGCCGCCCGCCGAAGCGGACGACCCCTCTCGAGAGATCGGTAGGACGGACCTACTTGATGATCTTGGTGACCGTACCGGCACCCACGGTGCGTCCACCCTCACGGATGGCGAAGCCGAGGCCCTCCTCCATGGCGATCGGCTGGATCAGCGCGACCGTCATGTCGGTGGTGTCGCCGGGCATGACCATCTCGGTGCCCTCGGGCAGCGTGATGACGCCGGTGACGTCGGTGGTGCGGAAGTAGAACTGCGGACGGTAGTTCGCGTAGAACGGGTTGTGACGCCCACCCTCATCCTTGGACAGGATGTACGCGGTGCCCTCGAAGTCCGTGTGCGGCGTGACCGAACCCGGCTTGACGACGACCTGGCCGCGCTCGACGTCCTCGCGCTTGGTGCCGCGGAGGAGCAGACCGCAGTTCTCGCCGGCCCAGGCCTCGTCGAGCTGCTTGTGGAACATCTCGATTCCGGTGACCGTGGTCTTCTGCGTCGGGCGAATGCCGACGATCTCGACCTCGGAGTTCAGAGCGAGGGTTCCACGCTCCGCACGGCCGGTGACGACGGTTCCACGACCGGTGATCGTGAAGACGTCCTCGATCGGCATGAGGAACGGCTTGTCCTTGTCGCGCACCGGGTCCGGGATGGACTCGTCGACCGCGTCCATCAGGTCGAGGATCGACTGGGTCCAGGTGTCGTCGCCCTCGAGGGCCTTGAGGCCGGAGACGCGCACCACGGGGGCGTCGTCGCCGGGGAAGCCCTGCGACGAGAGGAGCTCGCGGACCTCGAGCTCGACGAGCTCCAGGATCTCCTCGTCGTCCACCATGTCGGCCTTGTTCAGCGCGACGAGGAGGTAGGGGACGCCGACCTGCTTGGCGAGGAGGACGTGCTCACGGGTCTGAGCCATCGGGCCGTCGGTGGCGGCGACCACGAGGATCGCGCCGTCCATCTGGGCCGCGCCGGTGATCATGTTCTTGATGTAGTCGGCGTGACCCGGGGCGTCGACGTGCGCGTAGTGGCGCTTCGGCGTCTCGTACTCGACGTGCGAGATGTTGATCGTGATGCCGCGCTGGCGCTCCTCGGGAGCGGAGTCGATCGACGCGAAGTCACGCTGGACGTTGGTCGCGGACGGGAACTTGTCCGCCAGAACCTTCGAGATCGCCGCGGTGAGCGTGGTCTTTCCGTGGTCGACGTGACCGATGGTTCCGATGTTGACGTGCGGCTTGGTCCGCTCGAACTTGGCCTTAGCCACTGTGGGTCCTCCTCAGGACTTAGGTGCAAGCATCCGCATCCGGGCGGCCGCACGGGGCGGCACGAGGACAGGAGGACTTGCGGGGGTTTTGTGTACGTATGTTACCGGCAGTGGTCGTGCGGCCGTCCCGCTGCGACAGGGGGCGCGCTGCACTCGGCAGCAAACCCGCACGACACTACCAGGCCGCCGCCGTTCCGGGGAACGGCGACGGCCCAGGGGCGGAGCTACTCGCCCTTGTTCTTCTGGACGATCTCCTCGGCCACGGCCTTGGGGACCTCGGCGTAGGTCTCGAACGTCATCGAGTAGACGGCGCGGCCCGAGGTCTTCGAGCGCAGGTCTCCGATGTAGCCGAACATCTCGGACAGCGGGACGTTGGCCCGGATGACCTTGATGCCGGTGGCGTCCTCCATCGACTGGATCATCCCGCGACGCGAGTTGATGTCGCCGATGACGTCGCCCATGTACTCCTCGGGAGTACGGACCTCGACGGCCATGAGCGGCTCGAGGAGGACCGGCTGCGCCTTGCGCGAGGCCTCCTTGAACGCGATCGAGCCGGCGATCTTGAACGCCATCTCGGAGGAGTCGACGTCGTGCGCCGCTCCGTCGACCAGGGTCGCCTTCACGCCGACCATGGGGTAGCCGGCGAGCACGCCGACCTGCATGGCGTCGCGGATGCCCGCGTCGACGGAGGGGATGTACTCGCGCGGGACGCGGCCACCGGTGACGCCGTTGACGAACTCGTAGGTCTTGTCGGCCTCGACCTCCATCGGCTCGATGGTGATCTGGACCTTCGCGAACTGGCCGGAGCCACCCGTCTGCTTCTTGTGGGTGTAGTCGTACTTCTCGACCGTGCGGCGGATCGTCTCGCGGTACGCGACCTGGGGCTTGCCCACGTTGGCCTCGACGTTGAACTCGCGCTTCATGCGGTCGACCAGGATGTCGAGGTGCAGCTCGCCCATTCCCTTGATGACCGTCTGACCGGTCTCCTGGTTCTGCTCGGTGCGGAAGGTGGGGTCCTCCTCCGCGAGCTTCTGGATCGCGGTGCCGAGCTTCTCCTGGTCCGCCTTCGTCTTGGGCTCGATGGCGACCTCGATGACGGGCTCCGGGAAGGTCATCGACTCGAGCACGACCTGCGCGGCCGGGTCGCTCAGGGTGTCACCGGTGGTGGTGTCCTTGAGGCCGATGACGGCGTAGATGTGGCCGGCGGTGACCGAGTCGACCGGGTTCTCCTTGTTGGAGTGCATCTGGAAGATCTTGCCGATGCGCTCCTTCTTGCCCTTGGTCGAGTTGATGACCTGGGCGCCGGAGTCGAGCTTGCCCGAGTAGACGCGGACGTAGGTCAGGCGGCCGAAGAACGGGTGCACTGCGACCTTGAACGCGAGCGCCGAGAAGGGCTCGGTCGAGTCCGCGTGGCGCATGATGACCTTCTCCTCGTCGCGGACGTCGTGCGCCTCGATGGCGGGGACGTCGAGCGGGGAGGGGAGGTAGTCCACGACAGCGTCGAGCATCGGCTGGACGCCGCGGTTCTTGAACGCCGAGCCGCAGAGCACCGGGTAGATCTCGGAGTTGACGGTCATCTTGCGGATGGCGCCCTTGATCTCCGCGACGGTGAGCTCCTCGCCGCCGAAGTACTTCTCGAGCAGCTCGTCGGAGGTCTCCGCGACGGTCTCGAGGAGCTTCTCGCGGTACTCCGCCGCCTTGTCGGCGAGGTCGGCCGGGATCTCCTCGATCTCGTACTTCGCGCCGAGCGCGACGTCGCCCTTCGAGTCGCCGCGCCAGGTGAGCGCGCGCATCTCGACCAGGTCGACGACGCCCTCGAAGGAGGACTCCGCGCCGATGGGCAGCTGGATGACCAGCGGCTTCGCGCCGAGGCGCTTGATGATCGTGTCGACCGTGTAGTAGAAGTCGGCGCCGAGCTTGTCCATCTTGTTGACGAAGCAGATGCGCGGGACGTCGTACTTGTCGGCCTGACGCCAGACGGTCTCGGACTGGGGCTCGACGCCCTCCTTGCCGTCGAAGACGGCGACGGCGCCGTCGAGGACGCGGAGCGAGCGCTCGACCTCGACCGTGAAGTCGACGTGACCGGGGGTGTCGATGATGTTGATCTGGTTCTTGTTCCAGAAGCAGGTCGTCGCGGCGGACGTGATCGTGATGCCGCGCTCCTGCTCCTGCGCCATCCAGTCCATCGTCGCGGCGCCGTCGTGGACCTCGCCGATCTTGTGCGTGATACCCGTGTAGAACAGGATGCGCTCGGTGGTGGTGGTCTTGCCGGCATCGATGTGGGCCATGATGCCGATGTTGCGGACCTTGTTCAGGTCGGTGAGCACATCTTGTGCCACGGAGTTCCTCCGATAGGTGATGGAGCCAGCGCACCGGGTTCATGGCCGAATGGCTGGGATTCTGGTGGTGGCGGTCGCCCGGTCGCGGGGATCGGGCGATCCGCCGCCGGGACCGGGCCCGCAGCGGTGACGCCGCGGGCCCGGTGGTCGCGGTCGCCCGGGGGCGGCCGCGGGGTGCGCTACCAGCGGTAGTGCGCGAAGGCCTTGTTCGACTCGGCCATCTTGTGGGTGTCCTCGCGACGCTTGACAGCGGCGCCCAGACCGTTCGACGCGTCGAGGATCTCGTTCATGAGACGCTCGGTCATCGTCTTCTCGCGACGGGCCTTCGCGTAGCTGGTGAGCCAGCGGAGCGCGAGGGTGTTGGCGCGGTGGGGCTTGACCTCGACCGGGACCTGGTAGGTCGAGCCGCCGACGCGGCGGCTGCGGACCTCGAGGGTCGGGCGGACGTTGTCGAGCGCCTTCTTGAGGGTGACGACCGCGTCCTGGCCGTTCTTGCCGGCGACGCCCTCGAGGGCACCGTAGACGATGCGCTCGGCGAGGCCCTTCTTGCCGTCCAGGAGGATCTTGTTGACGAGCTGGCTGACGATGGGGGCGCCGTAGACGGGGTCTGCGACGACGGGGCGCTTGGGAGCGGGGCCCTTACGAGGCATTACTTCTTCTCCATCTTCGCGCCGTACCGGCTGCGAGCCTGCTTGCGGTTCTTGACGGCCTGGGTGTCCAGGGCGCCGCGAACGATCTTGTAGCGGACACCGGGGAGGTCCTTGACGCGACCGCCGCGCACGAGCACCATCGAGTGCTCCTGCAGGTTGTGGCCCTCGCCGGGGATGTAGGCGGTGACCTCGGTGCCGTTGGAGAGCTTCACGCGGGCCACCTTGCGGAGGGCCGAGTTCGGCTTCTTGGGCGTGGTCGTGTAGACGCGCGTGCAGACGCCGCGCTGCTGGGGGTTGGCCTTCAGGGCGGGCGCCTTGGTCTTGGTGACCTTCGGCGTGCGTCCCTTGCGGACCAACTGCTGAATCGTTGGCACTGGTTTTGCTCCTTGAATGCTGCACGGTGACAGCGGATCGATGGTCGACATTCGGCCCTCCCGTCTCCGGGAACGGCCGAGTTCATCTGGACCCGACGCACCCCGCGGCCCCGCGAGCGGGACCGGGAGGGTGAGGGGTATGCCGTGGGGGCCGCCCGATCGGACGAACCCGCGGATCCTCGCGGACCCGGTGGAGCGAAGTGCGGCGACCGCATCGACCCGGAGGCACGACACGAGCGCACGGCAAAGCGCACACCCGAAGAATATTACGGGGAGTGACGGGGCCGGTCAACCGAGCGGCGTTCGCCCTGGGAGATGCCGCAGCGCCGCGCTGAGCCGCGCCGGGACTCCGTCGTCACTCCCGCTCGTCGCCCTCCCAGCCCCAGTGGGGGCTGCGGCCGCCGGCGTCGCGACGGGCCAGGAGCAGGAGGAACACGAGCTGGACGGCGGCCGCGAGCACGCCGGTCGCGATCGCGAAGACAGTGGGGGCGTGGTCGAGGATCCAGCCGAGGATCTCCCCCGGCTCCTGGCGGCCGAGCCCGTAGAGCGCTCCGCCCGTGACGAGGAAGAGCAGGTAGACGACGACCCCGGTCAGCAGCGACGGGCCGAGGACGCGGTGGACGGCGGGACGGGCGGCGAGGGTCACCATCGCGACCAGCACGGCGATGACGCAGACCGCCACCGACACCGGCCCCAGCAGCGGGCCGGCGTCGCGCTCGGGCACGACGTCCTGGTCCAGCAGGAGGCTGAGGACCCCGAACGCGCAGACGACCAGGGCGAGGTAGAGGAACGCGGCGAAGCCGGCCAGCGCGAGGCCGTAGCCCAGGCCGGCTCCGCGGCCCTGCCCCTGCCCCTCCGGAGTCACGACTGCGCGGCCGCTTCGCGCTCGACGTTGCGGCGCTTGACGCCCCGGGCGCGGCCGGCGATCGCGGCGCCGCCCCAGACGCTCGCCTCCCGGCCGAGGACGCCGGCGGCGAGGACCGCCGCGAGGACGGCGGGATCGCTGACGTAGTCGAGCGCGAGGGAGCGGTCGATCGGCAGGGCGAGCGGTCCGACGGCGCTCCAGCCGCCGACCAGCGCGGCCGCGGCCGTGAGGAGGGCGACGAGGAAGCCGCCGAGGACGTAGGCCCACCAGCCCGCGCGGTTCACGACCAGCACGATCAGCGCCAGGCCGACCAGGAACGCGGCCACCGGGGCGAGGAAGAGCGCGGTCGGCGCAGCGTCGAGCGCGAGGGCGACCGGGTCGCCGCCGACGCGGTCGACGAGGAGGCGGATCGCCGTCAGGGCGACGAGGTACAGGACGGCGAAGACCGCGGTCGTCAGGAGGGCGAGCGCGAGGCCCGCGAGGCGGTTGCCGGAGCGCCGGACCGGCTCGGGCTCGGCCTCGACCGGCCCGAGGGCGCTGGGGGCGGACGCCGCGGCGGCCGGGGCGGCGGGCTCGACGGTCGGCTGCCGGCCCGTCACGGGCTCGGGCCAGACGTACTCCCGGGTCGGCTGGGGTCCGGTTCCGCCGGACGTCTCGGTCGCGGAGGGGATCCGCGTGGTCTCGGCGTCGCTGCTCCAGGTCACCCGGACAGCATAGGCACGCCTTCCGCCGCGCCCGGTGCGCCGCGCGGCTCCCCGTCGACGGGGGACAGCGCCGACCGTCTACTCGAGCGGGTGGAGGAGGCGGTGCAGGAACTGCCGTGTGCGCGGCTCGCGCGGCTCCCGGAGGATCTGCGCAGGGGCGCCCCGCTCGACGACCACGCCGTCGGCCATGAAGACGACCTCCGAGGCCACCTGCCGGGCGAACTCGAGCTCGTGCGTCACGACGAGCATGGTCCAGCCCTCCCCCGCCAGCTCCCGCATCAGCGAGAGCACGTCGCCGACCAGCTCCGGGTCCAGCGCCGAGGTGGGCTCGTCGAAGAGGAGCAGATCGGGCCGCAGCGCGAGCGCCCGGACGATGCCCACGCGCTGCTGCTGACCGCCGGAGAGCTCGAAGGGGTAGGCGCTCCCCCGGCCGCCGAGGCCGACGCGCTCGAGCAGGCGCTCCGCCTCCGGGACCACCTCGGACGCGGGACGGCGCTGCACTCGCAGCGGCCCCTCCGTCACGTTCTGGAGGACGGTCAGGTGCGGGAAGAGGTTGAAGTGCTGGAAGACCATCGCGGAGTGGTCGCGCAGCCCGGTCAGCGCCTTCCGTCCGACGCCGCGGTCGAAGTCGAGGACGCTGCCGTCGGCGAGCTCGACCACCCCGCCGTCCGGCACCTCGAGGCTGTTCAGCGAGCGCAGGACGGTGGTCTTGCCCGAGCCGGACGGCCCGATCAGGGCGACGACCTCGCCGCGATGGACCTCCAGGTCGATGCCGCGCAGCACCTCCACCCCGCCGAACGACTTGCGGAGGCCGCGGGCCGTGAGTACGGGCCGGGCGTCGGTCGGAGTGTCAGCGGGCGACATAGCGGTCCAATCGCTTCTCGAGCAGGCCCTGGCCGCTGGAGAGCACCAGGCAGATGAGCCAGTAGATCAGAGCGGCCTCGAGGTAGAGGAGCATGAACTCGCTCGACGCGGTGGCGATCTTCTGCGCCTGCCGGAAGAGCTCGGTCACCAGGATGAGGGAGGCCAGCGAGGTGTCCTTCACCAGCGAGATGAAGGTGTTCGACAGCGGGGGGACGGAGACTCGCGCGGCCTGCGGGAGGATGATGCGCCGCAGCGAGAGCGAGCGGCTCATGCCGATCGTGTGCGCCGCCTCCCACTGCCCCTTCGGGACGCTGAGGATCGCCGCGCGGATCACCTCCGCCGCGTAGCCGCCCACGTTGAGGGCGAACGCGATGGTGGCGCTGGGCCAGGGGTCGATCTTCAGTCCGAGGCTCGGCAGCCCGTAGAAGATCACGAACAGCTGCACCAGGAGCGGCGTGCCCCGGATGACGGAGATGTAGGCGCGCGCGATCCAGGAGAGGATCCGCACCCGCGAGAGCCGCATCAGGGCGACCGCCAGCGCGAGCACGAGCCCGATGGCGAAGCTCGCCAGCGCGAGCGGGATCGTCCCGACGATGCCCCCGGAGAGGATCGGCCAGAACGACCGGAGGACGAGGTCCATTGTGTTCTCCCGCCTTCGCGGGAGGATCCGCGGTCGGCTCGATCGGGTGGTGGCGTCGGGGGCGGATCGTGCCCGCCTCCTGGGGAATGCTGGCACGCTTCGCGCCGGGGCGGGCGCCCTTGCGGGCGGACCCGCTGCCTGAGCCGCTCCGCCGCTCCCCCGCGCCGGGGCCGCTCACGCACGAGACGGCCCCTCCCGGAAGGGGAGGAGCCGCCTCGGGGTGGGGCTACTGGGAGACGTCGGCTCCGAAGTAGCGCTCGGAGATGGAGGCGAGGGTGCCGTCCTCGCGCAGCTCGTCGAGGGCGGAGTCGACGGCCTCGACGAGGTCGTCCGAGCCCTTCGGGAAGGTGAAGGCGCTCTCGGAGGTGTCGTCGGTGGTGACGGCGACCTTGAGGCCCGCGGCCTGGTCGGGGTAGGTCGTGGACCAGTCGAGCCAGGTGAGGCGGTCGTTCACGGTCGCGTCGACGCGGCCCTGCTCGACGAGGGCGATGGCCTGCGCCCAGCCCTCGACGCCCTCGACCTCGGCGCCGTTCTCCTGCGCGACGGTGTACCAGTTGCTCGAGAGCGACTGCGCGGTGGTCTTGCCGGAGAGGCCGGCGAGGTCGGTGATCGAGGTGTCGCTCGAGGGGACGATCACGACGCCGGGGCTGACCGAGTACGGCTCCGAGAAGTCGTACTTCGCCTCGCGCTCGTCGTTGATCGAGACCTGGTTCGCGATCACGTCGAAGCGCGCTCCGTCCAGGCCCGCGAACATCGCGTCCCACTGCGTCTCCTGGAAGTCGGGCTCGACGCCCAGCTTCTCGGCCACGGCGGTGATCACGTCGACGTCGTAGCCGGTGAGGGCTCCCGTCCCGCCGTCGGCGTGGAAGGAGAAGGGCGGGTAGGTGCCCTCGGTGCCGATGGTGAGCTTCCCCGAGTCCTCGACCTCGGCCAGGGTCAGGCCGGAGCTCGCGGAGGCGGTGCCCTCGCCGCTCGAGCCGGAGACCACGTCGTCGGTCGAGGCGGGCGCGCAGCCGGCGAGGACCAGGGCGGCGGCGGCGGCGGTCGTGCCGAGCAGGACGCGCAGGGAGGTGCGGGCGGAGAGGGTCACGGTGTTGTCCTTCGGTGCATCACGGAGTCGTGGCGGTCCCGCTGCGCCGGATGCGGCGCGGGGATCGACGAGGGGACGGGTCGTCCCGGGGCGGACCGCTGCTCGGCGGAACCGCCCGGAGTGACGATAACCAGTGGAGGGGGCGGCCCTATTCCCGGATGTCGCCGTGTGACGCCGGGAGTCCGGCCAGGAAGTGCTCGGCACCGGCGACCTCGTCGCTCGTGAGGCCCGTCGCCGACTCCGGACGCACCAGGTGGAAGGGGGTGCTCTGCTCGCGGGCCCAGTCGTAGGCGTCCTCGCGGAGGTTGTCGTCGATCCACACCACGGCGCCGATCGCGCCGCGCTCGGCGGCCGCCTCCAGCCACACCGCGACGGGCTGGAGCTTGCCCGTCCGGCCCGGGAACCGCGGGTCGCGCGGGAGGCCGCCGTCGAAGACGATCGCCTCCGTGCCCGCCGGCAGCCCGAGGTCCTGGGCGAGGACCCGCGTCAAGCGCGGCGGCCAGGTCGTGGCCCACACGATCGTGCCGACCGCGGCCAGACGGGCGACGAGCGCCGCCCGCTCCGGCTCGAGCTCCAGGCGGTGCGAGCCCGAGGCGCGATCGCTGCGGACGGAGGGGTTCAGGACGCCGTCGACGTCGAGCAGGATCAGGGCGGCCATGCCTGTCACCGTAGCGGCGGCGGGGCGGATCGCGCGAGGAGCGCTAGCGTGACGGGATGCCCCCGTCCCTCCTGCTGCCGGGAGGCCGCACAGCCGTGCTGGGGCCGGATCCCGTGCGGCCGGAGGCGCTGCTGCTCACGGTCGACGGCGCGGAGCAGTCGCTGATCGATCCGGGCGATCCCCGGGCTCTGCACCTCGAGTACCTCGCGCGCCTCGGCGCGGTGGTCGACGCCGCCGCCCCGCCCGGCGAGCCGCTGCGCGTGCTGCACCTCGGAGCCGGAGCCCTGGCCCTGGCCCGGTACGTCGCCGCGACCCGGCCGGGCTCCGAGCAGCTCGCGGTGGAGAGCGCGGCAGGACTCGTGGAGTTCGTGCTCGAGCACGCGCCGCTCCCCCGCGGCGCGCGCGTCCGACTCCTCACGGCCGACGCCGCAGGGCCCCTGCCGCCCTGGAGCGCCGACCTCGTCGTGCTCGACGTCTACGACGGGGACGAGATCCCGGAGCCGTTCTACCGCGCGTCCGTCCTCGCTCCGCTCGCCGCCCGCGTCGGCGCCGACGGGCTCCTCGCGGTCAACGTCGCCGACGACGCCGACCACCGGAGGCTGGACCGCCTGCGCGGGGTCGTCCGGGAGCTGCTCCCGGTCACCGCAGCGGTCGGATCGACGGCCTTCGTCGAGGGGCGCACCGGCGGGAACGCGATCCTGCTCGCCTCAGGCTCGGCGCTCGCCGACCACGTCGCCGGCCGCCTGCTGCGCGCCGGCCCGCACCCGGTCTCCGCCGCGGCGGATGGCGACGTCGTGGTCGCCGAGGTGGCGGTAGAAGTCGACCCGTGAGTCGAGAGTGACGCCGGTCTCGAGGTACTTGGCGCGGATCCGCTTGATGTAGGTGCGGACGGTGTGCTCGGCGACGCTGAGGTCGACCGCGACGGTGCGGACCGCGGCACCCGCTCCGTAGGCGCGCATCACCCGGCTCTCCTGCGGGCTCAGCACCGGGCGGCGCTCCTCGCGCCCGTGCACGAGCCGGTGGCGGGCGGTGTCCGAGATCCAGGTGCGGCCGGAGGCGACCGAGACGACCGCCGCCGCGAGCTCGCTGGGGTCGTCGCCCTTCCAGACGTACGCCGCCCTCTCCCGTCGCAGCACGGCCCGCACCGGCTCCAGGGAGTCGGAGGAGGAGAGCACGACGAGGCCGACGGTCCGAGTAGCCGCACGCTCGAGGGCGTCGGCCACCTCCTCGCCGGGCACGCCGTCCAGGTCGAGGACCGCGATGCGGTCGACGCCCTCCTCGTCGTGCGAGAACTGCGGCAGAAGCTGCGCGAGCAGCGCCTGCAGCGCGGCACGCTCGATCGCTGGTCCGTCGACGACGGCCAGCGTGAACCGATCGAATCCGGTCACGGGGGTCCCCTAGCAGGGGCAGGTTCGGGTCCGCCCCGGCTGCAACGTAGCGGTCCGCGACGTCGTCGTGCACGTGATGGGACATTCCGTCTCAGTGGGAGGACGCCCCAGAGCACTCCGGATCGGCTCACGGAGCGCGTGGAGGACCACCCGCGGCACCGTCTCCGGCTAGTGTCCCTCTCCATGGACGACAGCGCAGAGGGCTCCCGGCGGGCCCGGAGGATCCCCGCGGAGCAGGTCCGCAGCCGCATGATCGCCACGGCGCGCGACGTCGTCTCGAACCATGGCCTCACGGTGAGCTTCGCGCACCTGCCCATGGAGGAGTACATCCGCCTGGCCGGCGTGCCGCGCAGCTCCGTCTACCGGATCTGGAGCACGCGCGAGGAGTTCGTGGCCGACCTGGTCGGCGAGGTCTTCGTGCGGGACCGGTACGCGGAGGGCGCCGATCCCGAGGCCCAGCAGGAGATGCGCGAAGTCTACGAGCGCTCCACCGATCTGCTCTCCACGGCCGCCGGCCGCCGCCGGGTCGCCTGGGAGACCATCCGCATCGGCGCGCGGGCCAATGCCGAATCGCTCCGCCGCTCCGCCGACTGGTCGTCGTACAACGCGCTGCTCGCCTGCACCTTCTCGATGGAGGAGGGGCCTGCACGCGACGCCGTGCGCGCCACGGCGAAGCGGATCGAGGGCATGCTCACGCGCCGGATGCGCGACTTCTACGAGGAGACGCTGCAGGTCTTCGGCGGGACGATGCGCCCGGGATTCACGACGCTCCAGCTCGCCCACCTCACCGCGATCGTGATCGACGGGCTCGCCCACCGCGGCCGGCTCCTCGACGACGACCTCGACGCGCCGGTGACCGCCCCCGGCCTCGACGGCGAGCCGGTCGAGTGGACCCTGGCGGCCTGGACGATCCGCTCGATCGTCGACGGGATGCTGGAGCCGGTCGCGGAGGACTGAGCGGACCCCGCGACCCGGATCACTCGTCCGGTTCGGTGAACCCGTCGATCAGCAGCAGCACCGACACCACCGCCAGTGACGGCCCCTCGGGATCGGCCGGGTCGAGCGGGCCGGTCACCAGCTCCGGTGCCGCGATCCGCGCGATGCACAGCCCCTCGATCAGGGCCGAGACGGCGGAGGCGAGAGCGGCGGAGCCGCGGTCCGGGCGCAGCCGGAGCCCCGCCTCGGCGAGGGTGTGCTCGTAGTACTTCGCCATGTTGTCGATGAAGTGCAGCTGGCGGGCGCGTAGAGCGGATCCGATGGCGGTCCGCGCCGGCTCTTCGTGCGAGCCCACCGCGCCGGCGAGAGCGATGAAGTTGCGCCAGTGCTGCGACGAGAAGACGTTGTCGACGTTCGCATCGACGGCGACCCGGACGGAGGCGATCAGGGCCTCGCGGCGCTGCGCCGGGGTCGGCTCGGGGTCGAGGCTGCGGTGGAGGTGGGAGTTCCCGGCCCGCAGGGACGGCTGGTCGAGGCGGGTGGCGAGGACCCGCTCCGGGATCGCGGCGATCAGCTCGTCGTAGAACGCCTGGCGAGTGGGCCAGATCCGGTACACGGTGCTGCGCGGAACACCCGCCGAGCGGATGACGTCCTCGAGGGGCAGGTGGGCGACTCCGACGCGCAGGCCCTCGGCGCGGACGACCGCGAGAGCGGCGTCCAGCAGGCGGGTGCGGACCTGCTCGCGGGTCAGGCGGGGAGGACGCGCCGGCTCCTCCGCATCGAGGGGGTCGTCGCTCATCAGGCCTCCGGCGCCGGGATGCACGGAGGAGCCTCCGACATCTACTGTCCAGCCGAGCGTACCCGGAGGGAGCGCGGAACGTGAGAGGAGATCGGAGACGGGCGCGGCCCGCGCATGCGGCTCGGGTGCCGCGCGGGCCGCGCTGCCTGTCCCCCAGGCGGCCTCCCCATGGGCCGGTCCGACCGTATGCTTCCCGACAGACGTCCGTCAACTGACGCGACATGGTGTCTCCTCGGCGGTGTCCGCCGACCGGTCACGAGGACCGCCTCCGGGACTCCTCCGCCGCCGGGAGCGCCCTCGCCGCGGTCTGCGCTCGAGAGGCGTGCGGAGCGGACAGCTCGCCCGCGACGACGTCCGACACGACGCCGGTGGCGTGCTCGACGAGGTCGACGTTCCGGGTCAGCCGCGCGTGGTGGCACGGGCTCGCGTCGACGTCGACCACGAGCTTCGCGAAGCGCAGAGCATCGCCGAGCCGCGCGAACGGCGAGAGCTCGGCGACGAGGGACGGCACGTCCGCCGCGGCGAGGTAGGTGTAGCGGCAGGTCGAGACCACGTAGTCGTCGACTCCGGCCGTCGCCGATCCGGTCGCGACCATGATGTCGCCGAGGTCGACCGGCGCGGTGGCGAGGCCGAGCGCCACCGCGGCGGTCACCTGGATGTCACCCACCAGTGCCGTCACGTGCACGCCGGCGGGCCAGGGCGGCAGGGAGCCGAGCTCGGTCGATCCCGTCCGCAGGCCCTTGCCCGCCGCCGAGGCGAGGGCGTCGATCATCGGCACTCCCGTGCACTCCCCCGCGTGCTCGGCGTCCTCCGAGACGGCGTCCCCGCAGGAGGCGAGCATCGCCGAGACGCTCAGCCGGCTCTGCGGGTCCAGTCCTGCGATCACCGCGGGGCTGACCTGGCCGGAGTCGTCGACCATTCGTCCGAGGCGCTCCGCGACGTCGGATCCCGTGTTCGGGGTGCCGAAGGTGAGGACGGACGAGACCATCGAGGCGACGGCGGTCCCGTCGACCGAGCCGCTCAGCGCCTGGCGGGCGGCGAGCCCTCCCATCGAGTGCGCGACGACGACGGCGCGGTGCCCGGTCGCGGAGACGAGGCAGGCGATCGAGGAGGCGAGCGCGTCGCTGATCCCCGGGTCGGTGACCCAGCGCGCGGCGAGCCGGCGGTAGTCGAAGGTGTAGACCGCGGCGCCGTCGATCTGCTGCAGCCGGCCGAGGAGGGACGGCTCGGGAGCGTGGAGCGGAGCGGTCGCCGACTCCGACGACACCATGTCGACGAGATGGGAGAAGGCCCCTGTGCGGTCGGCGTCGTGCGTCGCCGTGCCCAGCCAGCCGTGCAGCATCACGATGGGGACCAGGGCGGCGGCGGAGCGCGGCCGGACGTCGTCGCCCGTGAGCACGGGAGCCAGCTCCGCGACGCCGCAGGACGAGGGTGCGACCGCCTCGGCCGCCTCCGCCCGCTCCGCGGGCACCACGACGACGCCGACCACCACGAGCAGTGCGGCCAGCACGACGATCACGAGTCTCATCCGCGCGTTTCCTCACGTGCCGCGACCAGGACGGGGAACGGGTACAGGCTCGACCCGACGAGCACGCATCGAGTCAATCACCCCGCTCCTGCGGGGAAGGTCGCTCGTCGCGAACGGGCGGCCCCCCGTGCGGGTGACCGCGGGCCGGGGACGACGAAGGCCCCGCCGGTGTCCCGACGGGGCCTTCGATCGTTCAGCTCACCTGGATCAGCTGTAGTTGCCCGGCTCGTAGCCGTCGCTCGAGAACGAGTCGAAGTCGACGAACGAGAGGTCGGCGTCGCTGAACGCGGCGTCGTCGGCGAAGATGCGGTTGGGGTACCGCTCGGCCTTCGCCTCCTCGGTCGCCTCGACCGACACGTTCCGGTACTTGGGCAGACCGGTTCCCGCCGGGATCAGCTTTCCGATGATCACGTTCTCCTTCAGGCCCATCAGCGGGTCGCGCTTGCCCTCCATGGCCGCCTGCGTCAGGACGCGGGTGGTCTCCTGGAAGGACGCGGCCGACAGCCACGACTCGGTCGCGAGCGAGGCCTTGGTGATGCCCATGACCTCCTGGCGGGCGGACGCGGTCCGCTTGCCCTCGGTCAGAGCCGCACGGTTGACCTCGCTGTAGCGCGAGCGGTCGACGAGCTCGCCCGGCAGCAGCTCCGTGTCGCCGTGGTCGACCACGGTGACCTTGCGGAGCATCTGACGCACGATGACCTCGATGTGCTTGTCGTGGATCGGCACACCCTGCGAGCGGTAGACGCCCTGGACGCCGCCCACCAGGTGCTTCTGGACCTCGCGGACGCCCAGCACGCGCAGGACCTCCTTGGGGTCGACCGTTCCGACGTGCAGCTGCTGCCCGAGCTCGACGTGCTGGCCGTCCTCGATGAGGAGCTGCGAGCGCTTGAGCACCGGGTAGATGACCGCCTCGTCGCCGTTGTCCGGCTGGAGGATGACGCGGCGGGCACGGTCGGTGTCCTCGATGGTGATCCGGCCGGCGGCCTCCGCGATCGGCGACGCGCCCTTGGGGGTGCGGGCCTCGAAGAGCTCCTGCACGCGGGGAAGACCCTGCGTGATGTCGTCGGCCGAGGCCGATCCACCGGTGTGGAAGGTGCGCATCGTGAGCTGCGTGCCGGGCTCGCCGATCGACTGGGCCGCGATGATGCCGACGGCCTCTCCGATGTCGACGAGCTTGCCGGTGGCGAGCGAGCGGCCGTAGCAGGCCGCGCAGACGCCGACGGCGGACTCGCAGGTCAGGACGGAGCGCACCTTGATGTGGCGCACGCCCGCTCCGACCAGCTTCTCGATGAGCACGTCGCCCACGTCCTCGCCGGCCTCGGCGACGAGCTCGCCGGCCTCGTTCGACGCCGGGGTGGCGAGCGAACGGGCGTAGACGGAGTTCTCGACGTTGGAGTCCTTGATCCAGGCGCCGGTGGCGTCCTGGAGCATGATCGGCAGGTCGAGGCCCTTCGAGGTGCCGCAGTCCTCCTCGCGGATGATGACGTCCTGCGAGACGTCGACGAGTCGTCGCGTCAGGTAGCCCGAGTCCGCGGTGCGGAGCGCGGTGTCGGCCAGGCCCTTGCGGGCACCGTGCGTGGCGATGAAGTACTCGGCGACCGACAGGCCCTCGCGGTACGAGGAGATGATCGGTCGGGCGATGATCTCGCCCTTCGGGTTGTTCACCAGGCCTCGCATGCCGGCGATGTTGCGCACCTGCAGCCAGTTGCCGCGGGCACCGGAGGTGACCATGCGGTTGATGGTGTTGTCCGTCGGGAAGTTCGCGCGCATGGCCTTGGCGACCTCGTCGGTCGCCTCGGTCCAGATCTTCACGAGCTCCTGGCGGCGCTCGGCCTGAGTGGTCAGACCCTTGTCGTACTCGGACTCGACCTTCGCGGCCTTCTTCTCGTAGCCCGCGATGATCTCGGGCTTCGACGGAGGCGTGAGGATGTCGGACAGCGCCACGGTGACACCCGAGCGGGTGGCCCAGTAGAAGCCGGCGTCCTTGATCCGGTCGAGGGAGGCGGCGACCTCCACCTTCGGGTAGCGCTCCGCGAGGTCGTTGACGATCCCGGAGATGGTCGTCTTGTCGGCGACCTGCTCGAAGTAGGGGTAGTCGACCGGCAGCGCCTCGTTGAAGAGGGCGCGGCCGAGCGTGGTCTCGAGGAGGACCGGCGCGGTGACCTTGCCGTTCTCGTCGATCTCGACGCCCTCGGGTGCCTGACCCTGCGCGAAGTACACGTCCGACATGCGGATCCTGACCTTCGAGTTCAGGTGCAGCGAGCCCTGGTCCTTCGCGAGGATCGCCTCCGAGACGGAGGAGAACGCGCGGCCCTCGCCGGCGGCGCCCTCGCGGATCGTCGTCAGGTGGTGGAGGCCGATGATCATGTCCTGCGTGGGCAGGGTGACCGGACGGCCGTCCGAGGGCTTGAGGATGTTGTTCGACGCGAGCATCAGGATGCGCGCCTCGGCCTGGGCCTCGACGGACAGCGGCAGGTGGACGGCCATCTGGTCGCCGTCGAAGTCCGCGTTGAACGCGGCGCAGACGAGCGGGTGCAGCTGGATCGCCTTGCCCTCGACCAGCTGGGGCTCGAAGGCCTGGATGCCGAGACGGTGCAGCGTGGGCGCACGGTTCAGCAGGACGGGGCGCTCGCGGATGATCTCCTCGAGCACGTCCCACACCTGCGGGCGCGAGCGCTCCACCATGCGCTTGGCGGCCTTGATGTTCTGCGCGTGCGACAGGTCGATCAGGCGCTTGATCACGAACGGCTTGAACAGCTCCAGCGCCATCTGCTTGGGCAGACCGCACTGGTGCAGCTTGAGCTGCGGGCCGACGATGATGACCGAGCGTCCCGAGTAGTCGACGCGCTTGCCCAGCAGGTTCTGGCGGAAGCGACCCTGCTTTCCCTTGAGCATGTCGCTCAGGGACTTGAGGGCGCGGTTGCCGGTTCCGGTGACGGGGCGGCCGCGGCGGCCGTTGTCGAAGAGGGCGTCGACCGCCTCCTGGAGCATGCGCTTCTCGTTGTTCACGATGATCTCGGGGGCACCGAGGTCGAGCAGGCGGCGGAGTCGGTTGTTGCGGTTGATCACGCGACGGTAGAGGTCGTTCAGGTCGCTGGTCGCGAACCGGCCTCCGTCGAGCTGCACCATCGGGCGCAGCTCCGGCGGGATGACCGGGACGACGTCGAGGACCATCGCGGCCGGCGAGTTGCCGGTGGCGAGGAACGAGTTGACGACGCGCAGGCGCTTGATGGCGCGGATCTTCTTCTGACCCTTGCCCTCGGCGATCTGCAGGTGCAGCGTCTCGGCCTCGGCCTGGAGGTCGAACTGCTCGAGGCGCTTCTTGATCGCCTCGGCGCCCATGTAGGCCTCGAAGTAGACGCCGTACCGGTCGACGAGCTCGTTGAAGACCGCGTCCTCGGGCTTGAGGTCGCCGACCTTGAGGGTGCGGAACTGCTCCCACACGCTCTCGAGCCGCGCGATGTCCTCGTCGAAGGACTTGCGGATCTGGCCCATCTCCTTCTCGGCGCCGTCCTTGGTGCGGCGCTTCTGGTCGCTCTTGGCGCCCTCCGCCTCCAGGGCGGCGAGGTCGGTCTCCAGGCGCGCCAGGCGGTCCGCGATGCGGGAGTCGCGCTGGTCCGAGAGGGTCTTGATCTCGAGCCGGAGCTCGTTCTCGAGCCCGGGCATGTCGGCGTGACGGCCGTCGTCGTCCACGTCGATGATCATGTACGCCGCGAAGTAGATGACCTTCTCGAGGTCCTTCGGCGCCATGTCCAGCAGGTATCCGAGGCGCGAGGGGACGCCCTTGAAGTACCAGATGTGGGTGACGGGGGCGGCGAGCTCGATGTGGCCCATCCGCTCGCGGCGGACCGAGGACTTGGTGACCTCGACGCCGCAGCGCTCGCAGACGATGCCCTTGAAGCGGACTCGCTTGTACTTGCCGCAGGAGCACTCCCAGTCGCGAGAGGGTCCGAAGATCTGCTCGCCGAACAGGCCGTCCTTCTCGGGCTTCAGGGTGCGGTAGTTGATGGTCTCGGGCTTCTTCACTTCACCGTGCGACCAGCGACGGATGTCATCGGCCGTTGCGAGGCCGATGCGCAGCTCATCGAAAGTGGTTACGTCGAGCAATGTTTTCTCCTTGTCGGAAAACAGGGTGTCTCGTCAGAGACGGGAGGTCGTCAGATGCTGGCGCGGATCAGATGTCGTCGACGGAGGACGACTCGAACCGGGAGGAGATGTTGATGCCGAGCTCTTCCGCGGCGCGGTAGACCTCGTCATCGGTGTCGCGCAGGCTGACCGCGGTGCCGTCGGCCGAGAGGACCTCGACGTTCAGGCACAGGGACTGCATCTCCTTGATGAGGACCTTGAAGGACTCCGGGATGCCGGGCTCCTGGATGTTCTCGCCCTTGACGATGGCCTCGTACACCTTCACGCGGCCGAGGATGTCGTCCGACTTGATGGTGAGGAGCTCCTGGAGGGCGTAGGCGGCGCCGTAGGCCTCGAGGGCCCACACCTCCATCTCGCCGAAGCGCTGTCCGCCGAACTGCGCCTTACCACCGAGCGGCTGCTGGGTGATCATCGAGTACGGGCCCGTCGAGCGCGCGTGGATCTTGTCGTCGACGAGGTGGTGCA
This sequence comes from Rathayibacter sp. AY1A2, assembly GCF_002930935.1. Classification (NCBI taxonomy): domain Bacteria; kingdom Bacillati; phylum Actinomycetota; class Actinomycetes; order Micrococcales; family Microbacteriaceae; genus Rathayibacter; species Rathayibacter sp. AY1A2. The sequence goes on from NZ_PSTP01000012.1 coordinate 59,242, forward strand.
GCTTCAGGATGTACATGTAGCCGACCGAGACCGGGTCCGGGAAGGGCTCCCCGGAGCGGCCGTCGAACAGCTGCGTCTTGCCGGACGAGCCGATCAGGCGCTCTCCGTCGCGCGTCGGGGTGGTGGAGTCGAGGAGCCCTGCGAGCTCCTCCTCAGCCGCGCCGTCGAAGACGGGGGTCGCGACCTTGGTGCCGGGCGCCGCCTCGCGGGCGTGCTCGGGCAGGCGCGCGGCCCACTCCGGCTGACCCTCGACCTTCCAGCCCTGCTTCGCGATCCACCCTAGGTGGATCTCGAGGACCTGGCCGAAGTTCATGCGGCCGGGGACGCCGAGCGGGTTGAGGACGATGTCGACCGGGGTGCCGTCGGCGAGGAACGGCATGTCCTCGACCGGCAGGATCTTCGAGATGACGCCCTTGTTGCCGTGGCGGCCGGCGAGCTTGTCGCCCTCGGTGATCTTGCGCTTCTGGGCGATGTAGACGACCACGCGCTGGTTGACGCCCGAGCCGAGCTCGTCGTCGCCGTCCTGCGCGTCGAACACCTTGACGCCGATGATCGTGCCCTGCTCGCCGTGGGGCACCTTCAGCGACGTGTCGCGGACCTCGCGGCTCTTCTCGTTGAAGATCGCGCGGAGCAGGCGCTCCTCGGCCGAGAGCTCGGTCTCGCCCTTGGGCGTGACCTTGCCGACGAGGATGTCGCCGGGGCGGACCTCGGCGCCGATGCGGATGATGCCGCGCTCGTCCAGGTCGGCCAGGAGCTCCGGGCTGACGTTGGGGAGGTCGCGGGTGATCTCCTCCTTGCCGAGCTTGGTGTCGCGGGCGTCGACCTCGTACTCCTCGATGTGGATCGAGGAGAGGACGTCGTCCTTCACCAGGTTCTGGCTGAGGATGATCGCGTCCTCGAAGTTGTGGCCCTCCCACGGCATGAACGCGACGAGCAGGTTCTTGCCCAGCGCGAGCTCGCCGTTCTCGGTGGCGGGGCCGTCGGCGACGACCTCGCCGACCTCGATGCGCTCGCCGGCCGAGACGACCACGCGGTTGTTGTACGAGGTGCCCTGGTTGGAGCGGTCGAACTTGCGGAGGAAGTAGGTCTGCGTGCCGCCCTCGTCCAGCTGGACGGTGACGGAGTCGGCGGAGACCTCCTGGACGACACCGGCCTTGTCGGCGGTGATGACGTCGCCGGCGTCGATGGCCGCGAAGCCCTCCATGCCGGTTCCGACGACGGGCGACTCGCTGCGCAGCAGCGGGACGGCCTGACGCTGCATGTTCGCGCCCATGAGCGCGCGGTTCGCGTCGTCGTGCTCGAGGAACGGGATCAGCGAGGTCGCGACCGAGACCATCTGGCGCGGCGAGACGTCCATGTAGTGGACGCGCTCGGCGTCGACGAGCTCGACCTCTCCGCCCTTGGGGCGGACCAGGACCTTGCCCTCCGCGAAGCGGAAGTCCTTCGTGAGGGGGGCGTTCGCCTGGGCGACCAGGTACTCGTCCTCCTCGGACGCGGTGAGGTAGTCGATCTGCGAGGTGACGGTGCCGTCGACGACCTTGCGGTACGGGGTCTCGATGAAGCCGAACGAGTTGATGCGCGCGAAGGACGCGAGCGACCCGATCAGGCCGATGTTCGGGCCTTCCGGGGTCTCGATCGGGCACATGCGGCCGTAGTGCGAGGGGTGGACGTCGCGGACCTCGACGCCGGCGCGCTCACGGGAGAGTCCGCCGGGGCCGAGCGCCGACAGGCGGCGCTTGTGGGTCAGACCCGCGAGCGGGTTGTTCTGGTCCATGAACTGCGACAGCTGGCTGGTCCCGAAGAACTCCTTGATCGCGGCGACGACGGGGCGCACGTTGATCAGGGTCTGCGGGGTGATCGCCTCGATGTCCTGCGTGGTCATGCGCTCGCGGACGACGCGCTCCATGCGGGACAGTCCGGTGCGGACCTGGTTCTGGATCAGCTCGCCGACCGCGCGGATGCGGCGGTTGCCGAAGTGGTCGATGTCGTCGACGTCGAGACGCAGCTCGACCGGCTCGCCGTCGCGCACGCCGGGGAGGGCGGTGCGGCCGTCGTGCAGGGCGACCAGGTACTTGATGGTCGCGATGATGTCCTCGACCGTGAGCACCGAGTCGGACAGCGCCTTGTCGATGCCGAGCTTGCGGTTGATCTTGTAGCGGCCGACCTTCGCGAGGTCGTAGCGCTTGGAGTTGAAGTAGAAGTTGTCCAGCAGCGCGCGGGCGGCCTCGGCGGCGACCTGCTCGCCCGGACGGAGCTTGCGGTAGATGTCGCGGAGGGCGTCCTCCTTGGTGAGGATGTTGTCCTTCTCGAGGGTCAGCTCGATCGACTCGTAGCCGGCGAACTGCTCGAGGATCTCCTCGCTCGTCAGGCCGAGGGCCTTGAGGAACACGGTGACCGACTGCTTGCGCTTGCGGTCGATGCGCACGCCGACCTGGTCGCGCTTGTCGATCTCGAACTCGAGCCAGGCGCCGCGGCTCGGGATGACGCGGGCGGAGTAGATGTCCTTGTCGGACGTCTTCTCCTGCTGGCGCTCGAAGTAGACGCCGGGGCTGCGCACGAGCTGGGACACGACGACACGCTCGGTGCCGTTGATGATGAACGTGCCCTTCTCGGTCATCAGCGGGAAGTCGCCCATGAAGACCGTCTGGGTCTTTATCTCACCCGTGAGGTGGTTCATGAACTCGGCCTCGACGTACAGCGGAGCGGCGTAGGTCTTGCCGCGCTCCTTGCACTCCTCGATCGTGTACTTCTCGGGCTCGAGGTACGGGTTCGTGAAGCTCAGCTGCATCGTCTCGCTGAGGTCCTCGATCGGGGAGATCTCCTCGAAGATCTCGTCGAGGCCGGAGTTGGCGGGGAGGTCCTCCCGGCCGGCGGCCTTCGCCTCGGCGACGCGGGTCTTCCACGCCTCCGAGCCGACGAGCCAGTCGAAGCTCTCGGTCTGCAGCGCGAGCAGATCCGGAACGGTCAGGGTGTCGCTGATCTTGGCGAACGAGAGACGCGAAGCTCCGCGTCCGTTCTTGGGTGAGGTGGTGGTCGCGGTGGACGCAGCAGCCAAGGAAGGAACCTCCGTAGACCCTCGCGGGTCTCAATCTGTGGGATGTGTGGAGTGGGCTCCCGCCGGACGGGCCGCCACCCCTGCCCGCACGCCGTGCGGACCGAGGCGACTCGGTCTTGGGGGCGGGGCTAGAGTGTGGCAACGGCATCCACCATCTGATGCCGGGTTCCGGTGACCTGCCGACCGCGATATGAGGGCATGGGTACTCGGGAGCGCAAAGTACGAATATAGCCGCATCGCGCCACGCCGCGCAAGTGCGGATGCTTGCGCCGCCCCGCGGGGTCCGGTATACGAGGCCGCGGCCTCCCGGATCGATCCGACCGGGCCGGGCGCGGAGCCCCGCCGTCCCGCCGCCGCGGCAGACTGGTCGGATGCAGGAACGCACCGGCCGCCGACGCGGAGACGACTCCGAGCACCCCCGCGCCGTGCTCGCCAGCGGGTACACCGCGCGGATCGAGCCCGACCGCCACTCGCCCGAGGCGGCGACCCTGGTCGTCGACGGCACTCCGCAGTCGCACGTCGACCTCGCGGATCCGACGCACCTCTCGTTCGAGTACGTCCGCCGGATCGGCCACGCGATCGACCTCGTCGCCCCTGAGGGCGAGAGCGTCACGGCGCTCCACCTGGGCGCCGGAGCGCTGACCCTCCCCCGCTACGTCGCCGCGACCCGGCCGGGCTCGCGCCAGCAGGTCGTCGAGATCGAGGGCGCTCTGGTCGAGCTGGTGCGCGAGGCGCTCCCGCTTCCCCGCGGGGCGCAGATCCGCATCCGCCAGGGCGACGCCCGCGAGGTGCTCGGCAAGCTGCCGCCCGGGCTGCGCGGCACGGTCGACGTGGTCGTCGTCGACATCTTCTCGGGCGCGCGCACTCCCGCGCATGTGACCAGCGCCGAGTTCTACGGGGCGATCGCGCCGCTGCTCGCCCCCGGCGGCCTGGTCGCGGTGAACGTGGCAGACGGCGGCGCGCTCGCCTTCGCCCGCGCCCAGGCCGCGACGCTCGCCTCCGTCTTCGCGCACACCGCGATCATGACCGACACCCAGATGCTCAAGGCCAAGCGCTTCGGGAACGTGGTGATGCTCGCCTCGGCCGATCCGCTGCCGCTCGACGGCCTGCCGCGGCGCCTCGCCTCCGACCCCGCGCCCTCCAAGCTGGTGCAGGGGCGGGAGCTCGAGAACTTCATCGCCGGCGCCCTCGTCGTCACGGACGAGACCGCCACCCCGTCGCCGCTGCCGGCGCGGAGCATCTTCCAGGTGCGACGGGGCTGACCCGGGCCGCGCGTCGGGGCGCCGTCCGGGGACCCGCCGGTACACTCGACGCCGGGGTCAGCGACCCCGACCGTCCTCTCGTCCGCCGCGCGCGACGATCCGGATCCGCACTCCACGAGGAAGCATCGCCCTGAGCATCATCATCCGCCACGACCCCGCGACCCTCCACGAGGAGATCGACGTCGACGCCGCCCAGGAGCGCCTGGAGGAGATCGGCGCGCTGCGCAGCCTCGCCGCGCTCACCGAGAAGGCGGAGCTGCTGCGCCTGCTCGGGCGCGTCGACGAGGCGTGGGACCTCGCGAACGAGGCCGTCCGCCGCACCCGCTTCTCCGGCGACCGCGCCGAGCTGCTCACCGCCCGCGTCCGCCGCGCCCGCCTCATGCAGCTGCGGGGCCGCACCGACGAGGCCCTCTCGGAGCTCGCGCTCTGCGTCGAGGAGGCCCGCACGCACGAGTGGCACCTCGAGCACTCCTTCGCGCTCAAGCACCGCGGCCTCACCTTCTTCGAGCTGGGCGAGTACGGCCGGGCGATGCGCGACTTCGACGCCGCGACCGCCCTCGGCGAACGCGTCGGGGTCCCCGAGGAGGAGCTCGAGGTCGCGCGCCTGGGCTACGCCGCCGCCTCCGAGTTCCAGGACGGGACCGACCGCGAAGCCCGCACCGACGGCACCGCCCGCGGCCGCCGCCGCGCCGACGGCGACGAGTCCTAGGCAGCGCCACCGGTGGCCGACCTCGAGGACGTGGCCCGCTGGGCCGACGCGCTGATCGAGGAGCACCTCGACCCCTCCTGGTCCTTCGCGCTCGACCACGCGCGCACCCGCGGCGGCGCCTGCCACTGGACGCGCCGCCGGATCACGGTCTCGCGCCACCTCGCCGCCCGCTGGAGCGACGAGGAGGTCCGGCAGACCCTCCTGCACGAGGTCGCGCACGCGCTCGCCGGGCCCGACGCCGGGCACGGACCGCCGTGGCGGCGGATCGCGGCACGGCTCGGCTACACGGGATCGCGCACCCACAGCAACCCGACCGCGGACGAGCTCGCGCCGTGGGTCGGCACCTGCCCGGGCGGACACCTCTTCTACCGCCATCGCCGGCCCACCCGGCCCCTGGCCTGCGGCCGCTGCGCGCGCCGGTTCGAGCCCGCGAACGCGATCCAGTGGCGGCGCCGACCGGTCCCGGCGCCGTGACCCCGGACGAGGCCTCTCACGGCGGCCGCACGCCGGTCACCGGGCAGTGGCTCCCCGAGGCCGACGGCCGGCGCTGGTTGTTCGACTCCGGAAGCCTCGCACTCGACTTCGCCACGACCGGAGCACTGCCTCCGGGAGCGGCCGAGCACCTCGACTCCGATGCCGCCCTGGCCGCCTGGCTCGCCGAGCGCTTCGAGGCGGTCGTCCCCGAGAGCCGGGACGCGCGCCTCGACGACGCGCTGATGCTCCGAGGCGCGATCGCCCGGCTGGCCGTCGCGGCCGAGGCGGGCACCGCGCCCGACCCGCGCGACGTCGACGTGGTCAACCTGGTCGCGGCGATGCCCGATATCCCGCCGGTGCTGAGCGGCGGATCGCGGCAGGCAGGACGGCTCCACGCGGCGGGCAGGCAGGCGCTCGCGTCCATCGCCCGGGAGGCCGTGGGGCTGCTGGGCCCGGCCGTGGCCGGACGGCTGAGGCGCTGCGCGGATCCGGAGTGCCGGATGCTCTACCTCGACACGTCCCGAGCCGGGTCGCGCCGCTGGTGCTCGATGCAGCGATGCGGGAACCGGTCGAAGGTCCGGGCGTACCGGGCGCGCGCCGCCGCCCCGCGCGGCTGACGCACCGCCGCGGCACCGGGAGCGGCACCGCGGCGGGACGGGTCAGTCGGAGACGCGGACCGAGCGGTCGAAGGCGACGTAGCCCGAGAAGTCCTTGCCGACGCGGTCGAACGCCGTCGGGTAGGGGTGCGGGTACGACCAGGCCTTGTCCTTCTGCAGGCCGTCGCCGGTCTGCACCGAGAAGTACTGGCACTCGCCCTTCCACGGGCAGGTGTAGGGCGTAGGGCTCTCGACGAGCACGCCCTCGGCGATGCTCGACGGCGGGAAGTACCAGTTGCCCTCGATCGAGATCAGGTCGGAGTCGGGGGCGTCGGCGAGGACGACGTCGTTGAGGACGGCTTTCATGCGGGCCAGCTTTCGGTCGGGGCGGGGACGGAGGGACCGCCTCCGCCGAACGCTACGCCGGGGGCGGGCGAGTGGTCGAGGCGGCGGCTCGGATCCGCAGGGGCTTGTGCGCTCCGCGGACGCCCTGCACCGCTCGGAGGCCGCGCCCGCCGGAGCGGCGGGTCAGCGGAGGACCGCCACCTCGTCGACGGTGTCGACCCGGGCAGCGGCCCGGACCTCGTCCGCCCGCCCCTCGGCGGCGAGCAGGCGGCCGGACTCGGACGCGGTGAGCAGATGCGCGCACGCCCGGCGCAGGCCCTCGTAGGACGCGCAGGCCACCGCGGCCTCGGGCGAGACGTGGTCGATGCCCAGCCCGATGAGCGCGTCGACGACGGCGCCGGCCGCCAGCTGGTCCTCCATCGCGAACCGCGCCGCTCCGCTGTCATCGATGTCGCCGAGGGCGATCACGTTGACGCTGGTGCGCCCGCCGTTCTCGTGCTGGCGCTCCAGGATCCAGCGGGCGACGGCCGAGCGGTCGGCCAGGCCCGCGCGGACGACGCGGCCCTCCACTCCCCCGAGGTCGGGGCTCTCGCCTCCGGGCAGAGCGTCGACGAGCACCGTGACGTGGGCGGGGGCGAGCACGCGGAGGGCGCGGGCCCCCCACTCGAAGCGGATCTGGTAGGTCGACTGGTCGACGGAGGCGGCGGGAGCGGTCACCCTGACACGGTAGCGAGCACCGGAGGCGCATACACGTCCGGGGCTCCGCGCGCACCCGGTTCCCGCGCCGGGGCGGGCGGAGGAGGATGTCCCTCGTGAAGGTGATGCTCAAGCACGTGCTCGACACCGACGCCGACTCCGCCTGGCGCGCCCTGCAGAGTCCGGCCGTGTTCCGGGAGGTGATGTCCCCGCTCCTGACCGCCGCGTCGCTGGACGAGGGCGGCTTCCGCCCGACCTGGGGGCTCGGCTCCCACGAGGTCGCGATGGACGCCCTCGGGATCGTGCCGATGGGCGCGCAGGAGATCGACCTCTCCTACCGCCGCGTCCCCTCGATGCCCGACGTGCGGATCCTGCGCGACAGCGGCGGGCCCCTCACCGGCTCCCTCCGACTGATCACCGCGTGGGACCACCGCATGGCCGTCGCCCCGCTCCCCGACGGGCGCACGCTCTTCCGCGACCGCCTCGAGTTCTCGGCGGGCCTCGCCTCGGCCGCGCTCTGGCCGTCGATGTGGGCGTTCTGGCAGTGGCGCGGCATCCGCATCCGCTCCCTCGCCCCGTCCTGGCGCCACGATGTCGGTGCCGACACCCGCCCGCGCGGGGAGTCCGCCGCATGAGCCCCGACGGTGTCGCCGAGGAGGAGACCGAGCTGTCGCGCTCGGAGCTCCTGCGCCTCCAGTGGCCCTCCGCCGACGAGGAGGAGCAGGACGACGACGGCGTCTCGCCCCGCCGCCGCCTCACGACTGCGGTCGAGGTGTCGGACTGGCGCCGCCATGTCCAGGCCCTCTACGCGGAGGTGCGCCGGCTCTCGAACGTGGACCTGCTCGCCGCGCACGCGTCCTGGATCCGCGGGCGCAACGCGCTCTTCGCGCAGCACCCCTCCACCCCCCTCCTTCCGGCCGACCGCGCGCACTTCCGCTCGCTGCCGATCGCGCCCTACGACGCAGCCTGGCGCTTCGAGCTCGAGGTGGCCCCCGCCGAGGAGGCGCGGCGGATGGACGTGGAGACCGGCACCGACGGCACCGTCCCCTTCGAGCTGATCGGCACGGTCGAGGTGCCGGACGCCGGCAGCCTCGACGTCTGGCGCCTCGCGTCCTACGGCGGAGGCCTGTTCCTGCCGGTCAAGGACGCCCTCGCGGGGACACCCGGCGGCACCTACGGCGGTGGCCGCTACCTCCTGGACACCGTGAAGGGCGCCGACCTCGGTCCGGGCTCCGCCCCGGGGACGCTGGTCCTCGACTTCAACTTCGCCTACAACCCCTCCTGCGCCTACGACCCGGCCTGGGCCTGCCCGCTCGCCCAGGCGGGCAACCGGCTGCCGGTCGAGGTGCCGGTCGGCGAGCGCTACCGGGGCTGACACCGACCCTGGACGTTTTCGGAGGGGCGGCCGATAGCCTCCGGGCGGCGGCGTCGTGCGCCGGAAAGCAGGAAAGCCGCATGCCCCGTCCCGTCCTCCTCGTCACCGGAACCTCCACCGGCATCGGCCGCGCCACAGCGATCGAGGCCGCGCGCGCGGGCTGGCGGGTGGTCGCCACCGTGCGGGATCCGGAGCGGGCGGAGGGCCTGCGCGCCGCCGCCGCCGAGGCACGCGTCGAGCTCGACCTGCGGGCGCTCGACGTGACCGACGCGGACTCCGTCGCCGGCTGCCTCCGCGCCGTGGAGGAGGAGCTCGGCGGTCTCGACGCCCTCGTGAACAACGCCGGAGCCGGCCACCTCGGCACCCTCGAGCTGGAGGATCCGGAGGAGCTGCGCCGCGTGATGGAGGTCAACTTCTTCGGCACCGTCGCGGTCACCCGCGCCGCGATGCCGATGCTGCGCTCGTCCCGCGGTCGCATCGTCACCGTCTCGAGCGTCGGCGGCGCGATCGGGCAGCCGTTCAACGAGGACTACTGCGCGGCGAAGTTCGCGGTCGAGGGGTTCTTCGAGGCGCTCGCCCCGGTCGCCGCCTCCGTCGGCGTCCACGTGTCGCTGATCGAGCCGGGAGCGGTCCGCAGCAGCTTCGTCGAGAACGTCGGCATCGACGCGGCGGCGATGCTCGCGCAAGCCGGCCCCTACTCGCCGGCGCTCGGCGCCTACCTCGACCGCGCCGCGTCGTCCTTCTCCTCGACCCACGCGCAGGACCCGTCCGACGTCGCCGCCGTCATCCTGAAGACCCTGCGCGACCCGGAGCCGGCCTTCCGCGTGCAGACCTCGGACTGGGCGGGCGACTTCGTCGGGACCAAGCTGAGCGACCGCGACGGCTCCCGCGTGCAGGCCGCGATGCGCGGATGGATCGGCATCCACTAGAGTGGGACGGTGCGAGCGCAGCGACTGCGCTCCCCCGCGTCGTAGAACGCCCCTTGTCCCCTAGGACTCTGACCGTCGAGGATCCGTCCCGACCATCTGGCGCACGTGCATGAGGCCCCCGGCCGCGCGCACCGAATCGTACGGCGAACGGATGTGACCACCGTCACCTTCGCCCGAACGCCGATCACCCGCGCCCCGGCCACCGCCCGCGCGTCCTCGATCGGCATGATGCCCCCGAAAGGCACCACTCCATGTCGAACACCCCCCTCTCCTTCAGCGCCCTCGGCGTGCCGGCCCCCCTCGTGGCCGCGCTCACAGCGAGCGGCATCACCGAGCCCTTCCCGATCCAGGTCGACACGCTGCCCGACACCCTCGGCGGACGCGACGTCCTCGGCCGCGGCAAGACCGGCTCCGGCAAGACCCTCGCCTTCTCCATCCCGATGATCGCCCGACTCGGCGGCTCGCTCGCCGGCGGACGCCGCCGCCCCGGCCGCCCGCTCGGACTCGTCCTCGCGCCGACCCGCGAGCTCGCCACGCAGATCACCGCCGCGATGCAGCCCCTCGCCGACGCGTACGGCATCGTCACCACCACGATCTTCGGAGGCGTCTCGCAGCAGCGCCAGGTCGCCGCGCTCAAGCAGGGCGTCGACATCGTCGTGGCCTGCCCGGGCCGCCTCGAGGACCTGATGAAGCAGGGCTTCGTGAACCTCGACGCCGTCGAGATCACCGTCCTCGACGAGGCCGACCACATGGCCGACCTCGGCTTCCTGCCGGTCGTCACGCGCATCCTCGACAAGACCCCCCGCGGCGGGCAGCGCCTGCTGTTCTCCGCGACGCTCGACAACGGCGTGGACAAGCTGGTCAAGAAGTACCTCCAGAACGAGGTGCTCCACTCGGTCGACGAGGCCAACTCGCCGGTCGCGCTGATGACCCACCACGTGTTCGAGGTCGACGGCCTCGACGCCAAGAACGCTCTCGTGAAGACGCTCGCGTCCGGCACCGGCCGCCGCATCCTCTTCATGCGCACCAAGCACCATGCGAAGAAGCTCGCCAAGCAGCTCACCGGCCAGGGCATCCCCGCGGTCGACCTGCACGGCAACCTCTCGCAGGTCGCCCGCGACCGGAACCTCGCCGCGTTCGGCGCCGGCACCGTCAAGGTCCTCGTCGCCACCGACGTGGCCGCCCGCGGTGTGCACGTCGACGACGTCGAGCTCGTCATCCACGTCGACCCGCCGATGGAGCACAAGGCGTACCTGCACCGCTCGGGCCGCACCGCCCGCGCCGGCAGCGAGGGAGACGTCGTCACCGTCGTCCTGCCCACGCAGCGCAGCGACGTGAAGACCCTCCTCCGCAAGGCCGCGATCCAGGTCGCGCCCCAGCAGGTGACGGCCGACTCGGCCGCCGTCGCGAAGCTCGTCGGCGACGTCGCTCCGTACGTCACCCCCAGCGCCGTCGTCGAGCCCGTCCGCGGCCAGTCGCAGGGCGGACGCTCGCAGGGCGCCAACGCGCAGCGCAAGCGCGCGGCCCGCACCGAGGGCACCGCCGCACCCCGCGGCGGACGCTCGACGGGTGCCGCGACCGGCGGAGGCGACCGCCCCCGCCGCGACCGCACCGCCGCCGAGGGACCCGCCCGCGGCGGCGCCCGCGGAGGCCGCAGCCGCTCGGCCGCCGGTGCCCCCTCGACCTCGGGCGGATCGCGCTCGTTCTACAGCACCGCGACCGGCGGAGCGGCCTCGGCCGCTCCCGCCCGCGAGTCCGCCGGCGGCGGCGCCCGCCGCGGCGGCCGGCGCGCGCAGGGCTGAGTCCGATTGTGCGCCGCGGAGCGGCGCACCGCGGTCGGCTTCAAGCACGGTTGCGACGCGCAGAGCGTGTCGCGACCGGCTAGGCCGATCCGCTCGCACGCGGATCGACCGTTCGCCTCGAGGGGAGCGGCTGGTCCGGGGGCTGGGCGATCGGTGATCGCACGTCAACGCTCGTCCTGATCAGGGCGCCGACATCACGAAGGGCCGGGGCCCGCGACTACTGGTCGCGGGCCCCGGCCCTTCGTCGTTCACGCTTCACCTCTTCGAGCGGAGTCCCGCGCAGGGAGCTCCGGAAGTCCTCACCGCGTCCTGATCAGGCGATTCCCTGCTGCGCCGTCGTCGGGCAGGGGCGCCGCCTCTCCTCGCCCGGTCACAGAGGTCCCGTGGACGCCGGTTCCACGAGCCGAACGGCCGGCTCGCGCGCGAGCGAATCGGTCCAGGCGGACGCCCGACGCTCCAGCCGGCCCGCCATCCTTGCAAGCCGACCGCGGCGCGCCGATATCGGTGCGCAGAAGGGAGCACCGCGGCCGATCCGCGCCGCTAGGACAGGCGGCCGACGGAAGCGAGCGCGGCGCGGATCAGCGCGCCCCGCCCGCCCTCCATCTCGGCGGAGATCGCGTCGGAGCAGGCCTCGTCGGGGGTCATCCAGGTGAGCTCGAGGGCGTCCTGGCGGGGGTCGCAGGTGCCGGTGACGGGCACGACGTAGGCGAGGGAGACCGCGTGCTGGCGGTCGTCGGTGAACGGTCCCATGCCGGGCATCGGGAAGTACTCGGCGACGTGGAAGGGGAGCGGGCTCGCCGGGAGGAGGGGGAAGGCCATGGGGCCGAGATCCTTCTCGAGGTGGCGGAACAGCGCGTCGCGCAACGTCTCGCCGTACATCACGCGGCCCGAGACGATCGTGCGGGTGATCTGGCCGGAGGGGGTCGCGCGCAGGAGCACGCCGACCTCGGTGACCTGCCCGAGCCCGTCGACCCGGACGGGCACGGCCTCCACGTACAGCAGCGGGAGCCGCCGGCGGATCTCGGCGAGTTCGTCGTCGGACAGCCACCCGGAGTTCGGGTCAGGGGTGCGCACGCTCATGCAGCCATTCTCACCCTTCGCGGCTGGTGTTCCGACCGGCGGCGGCGATCCCGCACTCAGGGGGATGATGGTGCGATGGGAATCGACGCGAACGCGGTGCTGTGGTCCTCCTCCGAGCGCGACCGCGTCGGCAGGCCCCTCCTGGTGCTGCTGCACGGCTACGGCTCGCACGAGGGGGACCTGTTCTCGCTCGGCGCCTACCTGCCGCTGGAGCCGGTCCTCGCGTCCCTCCGGGCGCCTCTCGCCCTGGGCGGCGGGGCGAACGCGTGGTGGCCCCTCCGTGTCCCGCTGGTGCCGGACGAGCCGCGGGCCGATCCCGAGGCCGTCGAAGCGGCGGCGGCGGGGGTGATCGAGTGGCTCGACGGTTTGGAGCACCCGGGCCCGGTGGGGCTGCTGGGCTTCTCCCAGGGCGCCGCGCTGGCGGTGCAGCTGCTGCGGCGCGCGCCGGGCCGCTTCGCCTTCGCGGTCGCCCTGTCCGGGTTCGTGGTCCCGCTCGCCGAGGGCGACGACGCTGACGAGCGGCTCGCCCGCGAGCGTCCGCCGGTGTTCTGGGGCCGCGGGACGCTCGACACGGTGATCCCGGAGGAGCTCGTGCGGGACGCGGCGGCCTGGTTCCCGGAGCACACGGCGCTCGACGCCCGGGTCTACGAGGGCGTCGCCCACGGAGTCGGGCAGGCCGAGCTCGCCGACATCGGCACGTTCGTGCGTCTCGGCTTCGCCTGACGGGCGGACTCCCCCGCGTCAAGGGCTCGCCCCCGGGCCGCGGCCCCGGCAATGTCGGAGGTGGCAGGGAGGATGGATTCATGCCGGACATCCTCGAGCGCTTCTCCCCCGCCACGCGCGCGTGGTTCGAGGGCGCGTTCCCGGCGCCGACCGCCGCCCAGGAGGGCGCCTGGTCGGCCATCTCGAGTGGAGCGCACGCCCTCGTGGTCGCTCCCACCGGCTCCGGCAAGACGCTCTCGGCCTTCCTCTGGGCGATCGACCGGCTCGTGCAGGGCCCGCCGCCGGAGGATCCGCAGCACCGCACGCGCGTGCTCTACGTCTCGCCGCTGAAGGCTCTCGGCGTCGACGTCGAGCGCAACCTCCGCTCGCCGCTCGTCGGCGTCACCCAGACGGCGCTGCGGCTGAGCGCCGAGGGCATCGGCAGCGCGCCGGCCACGGTCACCGTCGGGGTGCGGTCGGGAGACACGCCCGCCGCCGAGCGGCGCGTGCTGCAGAAGACGCCGCCGGACATCCTGATCACGACCCCCGAGTCGCTCTACCTCATGCTCACCTCGGCGGCGCGCGAGTCGCTCCGCGGCGTCGAGACGGTCATCGTCGACGAGGTCCACGCGGTCGCGTCGACCAAGCGCGGGGCGCACCTCGCCGTCTCCCTCGAGCGGCTCGACGCCCTGCTCCCGAAGCCGGTGCAGCGCATCGGCCTCTCGGCGACGGTGCGTCCGCGCGAGGAGGTGGCCCGGTTCCTCGCCGGCCGCTCCCCGGTCGCGATCGTGGCTCCGGCGTCCGAGAAGCAGTGGGACCTCAGCGTCGTCGTCCCGGTCGAGGACATGTCCGAGCTGGGGACGGCGGCTCCGCAGGACGGATCGACGATGGGGGCCACCGGTCCGCAGAGCGGGTCGATCTGGCCGCACGTCGAGGAGTCGATCGTCGACCGGGTCCTCGCGCACACCTCCTCCATCGTCTTCGCGAACTCCCGCCGCCTCGCCGAGCGGCTGACCGCCCGGCTCAACGAGATCTACGCCGAGCGCCGCGAGCTCGCCGCGGAGCGGGCGCGCGAGGCGGGCGAGCCCGTCGCCGTCGGGGCCCTGCTCGCCGAGGCGGCCTCCTCCTCCGTCCGCCGCTCCCCGGCCGAGGCGATGGGAGCGGCCGGGGGCACGAGCGGCAGCGGGCAGTCCGCGCCCGACGAGGAGCCGCTGCTCGCCCGCGCCCACCACGGCTCGGTGAGCAAGGAGCAGCGCGCGATCATCGAGGACGACCTGAAGTCCGGCCGCCTGCGCTGCGTGGTCGCGACCTCGAGCCTCGAGCTGGGGATCGACATGGGCGCGGTCGACCTCGTCGTCCAGGTCGAGACGCCGCCCTCTGTCGCGAGCGCCCTGCAGCGCGTGGGTCGAGCCGGCCACCAGGTCGGCGAGGTCTCGCGCGGGTCCTTCTACCCCAAGCACCGGGCCGACCTTCTCCACTCCGCCGTGACGACGGAGCGGATGCGCTCGGGCCTGATCGAGGCGATCGCCGTCCCCGCGAACCCGCTCGACATCCTCGCGCAGCAGACCGTCGCCGCGACCGCCCTCGAGAGCCTCGACGTGGACGACTGGTTCGACACCGTCCGCCGCAGCGCCCCCTTCGTGTCCCTGCCCCGCTCCGCCTACGAGGCGACCCTCGACCTCCTCTCGGGCCGCTACCCCTCCGACCAGTTCGCGGAGCTGCGGCCGCGGCTCGTCTGGGACCGCGACGCGAACACGCTCACCGGCCGGCCCGGCGCCCAGCGCCTCGCCGTCACCAGCGGCGGCACCATCCCCGACCGCGGGCTCTTCGGCGTGTTCATGGTCGGCGAGCCGGGCTCGACCGGCAACCGCGTCGGAGAGCTCGACGAGGAGATGGTCTACGAGTCCCGCGTCGGCGACGTCTTCGCGCTCGGAGCCACCAGCTGGCGCATCCAGGAGATCACCTACGACCGCGTGATCGTGACGCCGGCGTTCGGCGAGCCAGGGCGCCTCCCGTTCTGGAAGGGCGACTCGCAGGGGCGCCCCGCCGAGCTCGGCGAGGCGATCGGGGCGTTCACCCGCGAGGTGGGCGCCGCCGCCCCCGAGACGGCCCGCGAGCGCTGCACGGCGGCCGGGCTCGACGAGTACGCGACCAACAACCTCCTCTCCTTCCTCGACGAGCAGCGCCTGGCCACAGGGCAGATCCCGGACGACCGCACCCTCGTGCTCGAGCGCTTCCGCGACGAGCTGGGCGACTGGCGGCTGGTGCTGCACTCCCCGTACGGGATGCAGGTGCACTCGCCATGGGCGCTCGCCATCGGCGCTCGCGTCCGCGAGCGGCACGGCGTCGACGGAGCGGCCATGGCCGGGGACGACGGCATCGTCGTGCGGATCCCCGACACGGAGTCGGAGCCGCCGGGCTCCGAGCTGTTCCTGTTCGAGCGCGAGGAGCTGGAGCAGCTGGTCACGAGCGAGGTCGGCGGCTCCGCCCTCTTCGCCGCCCGGTTCCGCGAGTGCGCGGCGCGGGCGCTCCTGCTCCCGAGGTACAACCCGGGCAAGCGCTCCCCGCTCTGGCAGCAGCGGCAGCGGGCGGCGCAGCTGCTCGACGTCGCCCGCACCTACCCGACCTTCCCGATCATCCTCGAGACCGTCCGCGAGTGCCTCCAGGACGTCTACGACCTGCCCGCGCTGCTCCGGCTCGCCGCGCGGCTGGACGGGCGCGAGCTGCGGATCCTCGAGGTCGAGACGCCGACCGCCAGTCCGTTCGCGCGGTCCATGCTCTTCGGCTACGTCGCCGCCTTCATGTACGAGGGCGACAGCCCGCTCGCCGAGCGCCGTGCCGCGGCGCTCTCGGTCGACGCGACGCTCCTCGGCGAGCTGCTCGGCCGGGCGGAGCTGCGCGAGCTGCTCGACCCGGCCGTCCTCGCGCAGATCGAGCGCGAGCTGCAGCGCGTCGAGCCCGAGCGCCGCCTCCGCGGGCTCGAGGGCGCCGCCGACCTGCTCCGGCTGCTCGGCCCGCTGACGCTCGACGAGCTCGGGGAGCGCCTGGTCGACGAATCGGTCGCCTCGGCGGACGTCGCGAAGGCGCCCGCGATCGAGCGCGCGGTGCTCGAGGCCGACGTGGCCGCGCTCGTGAAGGCCAAGCGCGTCCTGCCCGTGGGCCTCGGCGGTGAGCAGCGGTACGCCGCGATGGAGGACGCCTCCCGGCTCCGCGACGCTCTCGGCGTGCCCCTGCCGATCGGCGTCCCCGTCGCCTTCATCGACCCGGTCCGCGATCCGCTCGGCGACCTCGTCGCCCGCTACGCGCGCACCCACGGCCCCTTCACCGCCGCCGCCGTCGCCACCCGCCTGGGCCTCGGAGTCGCGGTCGTCACCGACACCCTGCGCCGCCTCGCGGGCGAGCGCCGCGTCTCGGAGGGCGAGTTCCGCCCCACCGGCACCGGGACCGAGTGGTGCGATGCCGAGGTGCTGCGCCGCCTGCGCAGCCGCTCTCTCGCCGCACTCCGCAAGGAGGTGGAGCCGGTGGACGCGGCCGCGTACGCCCGCTTCCTCCCCGCCTGGCAGCACGTCGGCGGCTCGCTCCGCGGCATCGACGGCGTGGCCTCCGTGATCGACCAGCTGGCCGGCGCGCCCATCCCCGCGTCCGCCTGGGAGTCGCTGATCCTGCCCGCCCGGGTGCGCGACTACTCCCCCGCGATGCTCGACGAGCTCACCGCGACCGGCGAGGTCCTCTGGGCCGGCGCGGGCACCCTGCCCGGCAACGACGGCTGGGTGAGCCTCCATCTCGCCGACACGGCAGGGCTGACCCTCCCCGTCCCCGCCGCCGAGTCCGTGACCCTGACCGAGCTCCAGCAGGAGATCGTCGGCGTGCTCGGCTCGGGCGGCGGCTACTTCTTCCGCCAGCTCTCCGACGCGGTCGGCTCCACCGACGACGCGGGCCTCGTCGAGGCCCTGTGGGAGCTGGTCTGGGCCGGGCTCGTCACGAACGACACCCTGGCGCCGCTGCGCACCCTCGTCGGCTCGACCGGCGGCGCCCACCGCCAGCCGCGCGCCCCCGCCCGCGCCCGCGCGCCCCGGGGCCGGATGACCGCCCGCCCCACGATGGCCACCCGCGTGGGGCCGCCGACCGCCGGCGGCCGCTGGTCGATCGTGCCGCTCGCGGAGTCGGACGCGACGAGACGCGGGCACGCGCTCGGCGAGACGCTGCTCGAGCGGTACGGGATCGTCACCCGCGGCTCCGTGCAGGCCGAGGGCGTCCTGGGCGGCTTCGCCCTCGCCTACAAGGTGCTGAGCGGCTTCGAGCAGCAGGGCCGCGCCCGGAGGGGCTACTTCATCGAGAAGCTGGGAGCAGCACAGTTCGGCACAGCCGGCAGCGTCGACCGGCTCCGCACGTTCGCCCCGCAGGACGAGGCGCAGGAGCGCTCACGACCGGTGCTCGCGCTGGCGGCGACCGACCCCGCCAATCCGTTCGGCGCCGCTCTGCCGTGGCCGCAGGGCGAGGGGCACCGCCCCGGTCGGAAGGCCGGCGCGCTGGTCGCCGTCGTCGACGGAGCGCTCGCGGTCTACCTCGAGCGCGGCGGCAAGACCGCCCTCACCTTCACCGCCGACGAGGCGGCCCTCGCCGACGCGGCCGGCGCCCTCTCGCAGCTCGTCCGCTCCCGCGGGGTCGAGAAGCTGACCGTCGAGAAGATCGACGGCGTCTTCGCGCTCGGCACGCCCTTCGGCGACGCCCTCGTCGCCGCCGGCTTCGTCGCGAATCCGCGCGGCCTGAGGATGCGCTCGTGAGCGCCGGAGGGAGCCCGCGTGCCCGAGGGTGACACCGTCTACCGATCCGCCCACAACCTCGCCGAGGCGCTGGACGGCGAGGTCCTGACCCGGTGCGACGTCCGCGTGCCGAAGTACGCGACGGTCGACCTCACCGGCGAGACGATCGACGAGGTCGTCCCCCGCGGCAAGCACCTGCTGATGCGGGTCGGCGACGCGCTGATCCACTCCCACCTCAAGATGGAGGGCAGCTGGCACCTCTACGCCCGTGGCGAGGGCGAGCGGCCGAAGTGGCACCGGCCGGCGTTCCAGGCCCGGATCGTCCTCGAGACCGAGGACTGGCAGGCGGTCGGCTTCGAGCTCGGACTCCTCGAGATCGTCCCGCGCTCGGCCGAGGAGGACGTGGTCGGCTACCTCGGCCCCGATCTGCTCGGCGCCGACTGGGACGCGGACGAGGCGTTGCGACGCCTGTCCGCCGATCCGGAGCGGCCGATCGGGCTCGCGTTGCTCGACCAGCGGATCATGGCCGGACTCGGCAACGTCTACCGCGCCGAGCTGTGCTTCCTGCGCGGCGTGCTGCCCACGCTCCCGGTCGGCGGGAGCGGCGACCTCGTGCGCACCATCGCGCTCGCGAAGCGGCTCATCACCGTGAACCGCGAGCGGATCGAGCGCACGACGACCGGCAACCTGCGCCCGGGCCAGCAGCTCTGGGTCTACGGCCGCGACCGCAAGCCGTGCCGGCGCTGCGGCACTCCGATCGAGCGCGGCGAGCTCGGCGACGACGAGCTGCAGCTGCGGGTCACCTACTGGTGCCCGAACTGCCAGAGCTGAGGGGCTACTCCTCGACCGCGGAGCGGCGCCCGGGGACGTGCTTCTCGTGGACGCCGACGTCCGTCAGGCGCTCGATGCGGTCGACGTGGCGGCCGGGCTCGCCGCCGTCCGCGACGATCCAGCTGCCGACGAGGAGGAACCCGTCGCGGCCGCCGGCCGTCAGCGGGCCCGTGATCGTGAACGACCCGAGCGCCGGAGTCGAGAACGCCACGCGCACCGGATCCCCGTGCTCGAGTCCCTCGGCCGAGCGCTCCCCGCCGACCTCGTCAGCGTCCGGAGCCAGGGCGATGCTCTGGATCTCGGTCCCCGTGCCGAGGAAGACGTCCGCGACGACGAGCTCGCCGCCGACGGCCTGCCGGACGACCCCCTCGATCCCGTAAAGGCCGTAGCGCGGGGAGCGGACGAGGACGCGCACCGAGTCGCCGATCGCGACCTCGGCGAGAGCACCCCGGATCGAGGCGACGTCCCTCCGCGCGGGAGGGGCGGACAGGGCGTCGAGGATCGGGCTGGGCATCCGATCAGGGTAGCCGCTCCGGGAGCGCACCCGCCCGGCGGATCGGCGGCGGATCCCGGCCGGCTGAGGCGCCGGGTCGCATCGGCCGCCGACGCCGCGCGCGAGCGGCGGAGCACCGGCCGGAAGGCTCCGGCACCGCGAGACCCCGGCACTGCGGCGACACCGGCACCGCCGGGAGACGCCGGTACTGCGGCAGGCGCAGTCACCGCCGGGAACGACGAAGGCCCCGCCTGAGCGGGGCCTTCGGACGATGCGGAGTCGGTGGGATTTGAACCCACGGAACCCAATAAAGGGTTCTCCACCTTAGCAGGGTGGTGCACTCGACCGGACTATGCGACGACTCCCGAGCGCCCGCTGGCGGACGCACGACGACCATCATAACCGCACCCGCGAGGGCCTCGCGACACGGGCGCCCGCCCCTCCGCGGGAAGGCGAGAAGCCGCCTACTGGTCCGACAGGGGCCGGCCGATCGTGCAGGTCTCCTGCTGTGCGGTCTGCCCGGAGACGTCGCTCGGGAGGGTGACCGGCCCGTCGGGTGCGCTCGTCGCGGGGGCGTCGGTCGCGGGGGCGTCGGTGGCCGGCGACTCCGTGGCCGCCGGAGCGTTGGTCGCCCCGGGCTCCTCCCCCGTCGACTGCGAGCCGCCGCCGGTGGTGCCGCTCAGCGCGATCGGCTGGTCGGCGAGGAGCGCCGCGTTCAGCGCCGCCGCCGCGTCCTCGCTGGGGTACACGCCGTTGCCGTCGATGAAGGTCGGGTACTGCACGAAGACCACGTTCGCGAGGTCGACGTCCTTCACCGCGAGGCCGATCGACACGAGGGTGTTCACGTTCTCGAGCGAGGTGGAGAGCTGCATGTTCGAGACGGCCGCCTTCGCGAGGCCGTAGAGGTTCACCGGGTTCGAGAGCGTCGACGCGCTCTTCACCTTGCGCACCAGCGATGAGAGGTACACCTGCTGGCTCGAGATGCGGGTGAGGTCGCTGCCGTCGCCGACGCCGTGCCGGGTGCGGAGGAACGCCAGCGCCTCGGCGCCGACGAGCGTGTGCGTGCCCGCGTCGAGGTTCAGCCCCGTGTACTCGTCCTGGATCGGAGTGGCGACGCAGACGTCCACTCCGCCGACCGCGTTCGACATCTCGATGACGCCCTCGAACTGGATGAGCGCCGCGTAGGGGATCTCGAGCCCGGTCAGCTGCTCGACCGTCTGCACGGTGCACGCCAGCCCGCCGGCCTCGAGCGAGGTGTTGATCTTCGCCGAGTCCACCGCGTCCGAGACGGCGCCAGTGGCCGGGTCGGTGCAGGAGGGGATCGGGACGTAGAGGTCGCGGGGGAAGCTGACGACCTCCACGGTCGAGTGGTCGGCCGAGATGTGCATGAGCATCGTGACGTCGTTGAGGTTCTCGGCACGCTCGCCGTAGGCCCCGGCGGCCGATCCGTCGGCGCTGTCGCTGCCGGCGAGCAGGATGTTGACGCCGCCCTCGATCGCCCCGATCCCGGGCACGTCGCCTCCGCCCGAGTCGATCCCGAGGTCGACGGACGGACGCGCGCTCCCCGCGATCAGCGAGGCGGCGATCGCCACGATGCAGACCACGCTGAGCACGCCGACACCCACGCAGGCCGCGAGGATCCGCGCGGCGAAGCGCATGCCGCTCGGGCGGCGCAGGCGGCCGTGCCGTGCTGCTGTGGTCCGGGTGGACGCGCGTTCGCTCATCGGGTCGTACTCTCTCTCGGCTGCGGGACGCGTGTCGTCCCGGAGTCAGCGCGCGAGGTGGAGAGCACCCGTGGTGCCGCCCGCCCTCGGCTCAGCCGAAGAAGCCGACCGAGCAGGTCTGCTGGTCGGCGCTCTGGCCGGTGACCGATTCTGGCAGGGCAACCTTGGATCCGTCCTCGGGAGTCGCTGCAGGAGTGCCGGGTGCAGGAGTGCCGGGTGCAGCCTCGGCCGTCGCCAGCGGATCCGCGGTCGCCGGGCCGGACGGAGCGGCGGTGTCGGCCGGAGCCGCGGCCTCGCCCTCCACGGTCGCGCCGGCCCCCGTGCCGCCGGTGATGGCGATGGGCTGATCGGTCTGCAGGGCGCTCGCCAGGACGTCGCCCGCGGCGCGGTCCGGCTCCACTCCGCTCGGAGTCGCCCCGGTCGGGTACTGCGCGAAGACGACGTCCGCGAGGTCGACGTCCTTCAGCGCGAGTCCCATCTGGACCATCGTGTTCACGTTGTCGAGACCGGTCGAGAGCGTCATGTTGCCGAGCGCCGCCTTCGCGAGCCCGTAGAGCGCGACCGGGTTGAGGAGGGTGTCCGCGCTCTTGATCCGGCGCACGAGCGCCGAGAGGAAGACCTGCTGGTTGCTGATGCGGGTCAGGTCGCTGCCGTCGCCGATGCCGTGGCGGCTGCGGAGGAACTGCAGCGCCGCCATGCCCTCGAGCGAGTGCACGCCCGGCTCGAGGTAGGTGTTCGTGTAGGGGTCCGCGATCTCGGTCGCGACGCAGACGTCGACTCCGCCGACCGCGTTCGACATCTCGATCACGCCGTTGAACTGCACGACCGCGCCGTAGTCGACCCGGACGCCCATGAGGTCCTCGACGACCCCTGCCACGCAGCCGAGGCTGACGTCGCTGCCCATCGCCTCGTTGATCTTGGTGTCGTACCGGGCGGGGATCGTCTCACCCGTGGCGGCGTTCACGCACTCCGGGATGTCGACGTACATGTCGCGGGGGAAGCTCACGACCGTCGCGTTGCTGTGGTCGGCCGAGACGTGCATCAGCATGTTGACGTCGTTGAGGACGCTCGTCTCCTCATCGGGGTCGCCGTAGGCGTCGCCCTGGCCCTTCCGCGAGTCGCTGCCGACGACGAGGACGTTGAAGCCGCCCTCCAGTGCGCCGATCTCCGGGGCGCCTCCGGCCTCGACGCTGGAGCCGGCCGCGCCCGGGTGCAGGTCGACCGAGGGCTGCACGGACTGGACGATCAGCGTCGCCGCGATCGCGACCACCGACACCGAGGCGACCACACCGACACCGCCCACGAGGGCGGCTCCCTTCACCAGGGTCCGCGCGAGGGTGTGCCGCTTCTGGCGGCCGTGCCGCACGAAGGGGCGCGGCGTGCGCGGAGTGTCGCGAGTCTGTGTCGAAGGGCCCGTGCGGCGCATCCGTCTCCCGGTGTCGAGGCGTCAGTGGTGCGGAGGTGAGGGCCGGGCGTCGATCCCGGGCGTCGCGCAATCCTATACAGGGGGCTGGCGCGTTCCTAAGGAGAGCGGGCAGGCCTCCGTCGTCGCGCGCCAGGACGGGCGTCGGAAGACGCCATCGAGAAGCGGTGCGAAGAACGGGGCTCCGTGGCGGAGGGCGTGGGATTCGAACCCACGAGACGTTTCCGCCCACCAGTTTTCAAGACTGGCTCCATCGGCCGCTCGGACAGCCCTCCCGGCCGCTCCCGCAGGAGCGACACCCGATAGTAACCGCCGAGCGCGCGGGACCGTGATCAGCGCAGCGCCGAGAGCGCGACCGCCACGCCGTCCTGGTGGACCGACGGGATCACGGCGGAGGCCACGGCCCGCACCTCGTCGGGCGCCTGCCCCATCGCGAGCCCTGCGCCCTCGGCGGCGGCCCAGGTGAGCATCTCGATGTCGTTGCGGCCGTCGCCCAGCGCGACCACGTCGCTCCGCTCGATGCCCAGCTCCTCGCGGACGACCTCGAGCGCGGTGGACTTGTTGACGCCGTGCGGGGCGATGTCGAGCCAGGCGGTCCAGCCGATCGCGTAGCTGACCTGGTGCAGGCCCATCTCCTCGACCAGCGAGGTGAACTCCTCGATGCCGGTCTCGGGCGAGATCACGACGACGCGGGTGCACAGCCGGCCGAGCAGCTCCTCGAAGGGGACGTGGGTCGTCTCGGCACCCATCACGGCGCCGCCCGGGAACGCCTCGGTGTAGAAGAAGGCGCCGTCCGCGTCCTCGACGGCGTAGTGCGCGTCGGGGAGGGAGCGGCGGATGGTCTCGAGGACCTCCGTCGGGTCGAAGGTCTCGACCGTCTCGGGGACGTAGGCGCCGGACGCGTCGCGGCGGAGCGTGACCGCTCCGTTGCAGCAGATCACGTACTCGGGCGAGATCCCGAGGCGCTCGACGACCGGCAGGGTGGAGGAGGGCGAGCGCCCGGTGGCGAGCATCACCTCGTCGCCCTGGGCGGCCACGCGGGTGATCGCGTCCGTCACCGCGCGGGTGATGGTGCCGTCCTCGTGCATGACGGTGCCGTCGATGTCGAGGGCGACGAGGCGGCGGCCGGAGGCGCGGGCCGCGCTCATGCGACGGGCTCGAGCACCTCGAGGCCGCCGAGGTGGGGCCGCAGCGCCTCGGGGACGAGCACCGAGCCGTCCGCCCGCTGGTGGGTCTCGAGGAGGGCGACGATCCAGCGGGTGGTCGCGAGCGTGCCGTTGAGGGTGGCGACCGGAGCCGTCCTCCCCGACTCGGTGCGGTAGCGGGTGTCGAGGCGGCGGGCCTGGAACGTGGTGCAGTTCGAGGTCGAGGTCAGCTCGCGGTAGGTCTCCTGCGTGGGGACCCACGCCTCCACGTCGAACTTGCGCGCCGCGCTCTGGCCGAGGTCGCCGGCCGCCGTGTCGATGACGCGGTAGTGCAGGCCGAGGCTCTGCAGGACGTCCTCCTGGTAGGAGAGCAGGCGCGCGTGCTCCGCCTCGGCGTCCTCGGGGAGGGTGTAGACGAACATCTCGAGCTTGCTGAACTGGTGCACGCGGATGATGCCGCGGGTGTCCCGTCCGCCCGAGCCCGCCTCGCGGCGGTAGCAGGTGCTCCAGCCCGCGTAGCGCTTCGCGCCGCCGGAGAGGTCGAGGATCTCGTCGGCGTGGTAGCCGGCGAGGGCGACCTCGCTGGTGCCGGTGAGGTAGAGGTCGTCGTCGCGGAGGCGGTACACCTCGTCGTCGTGCTCGCCGAGGAAGCCGGTGCCGTCCATGATCTCGGGGCGCACGAGGGTGGGCGTGATCAGCGGGGTGAAGCCGGCGGCGAGCGCCTTCTCGAGGCCCAGGTTCATCAGGGCGATCTCGAGGCGGGCGACCAGGCCCTTGAGGAAGTAGAAGCGCGCGCCGCTGACCTTCGCGCCGCGCTGCATGTCGATGCCGTCCAGCAGCTCGCCGAGCTCGAGGTGGTCGCGCGGGGCGAAGTCGAAGACGGGGCGCTCGCCGACCGTCCTGACGAGCTCGAACGACTCCTCGCCGCCCGCGGGGACGCCCTCGATGATCGGGTTGGCGATGCGCTTCACCAGCACGGTGAAGGCGTCGTCGGCCTCGGACGCCTCCTGCTGTGCCTGCTTGGCGGCGGCGGCGAGGCGCTGGGCCTCGGCGACGAGCGCCGCCTTCTCGTCCTTCGGAGCCTTGGCGACGGTCTTGCCGAAGGCGTTCTGCTCGGCTCGGAGCCGCTCCGCCTCGGTGATCGCCGCACGGCGCACGCGGTCGGCCTCGAGCGCCTCGTCGACCAGCTCGACGGAGTCGCCGCGCGCCTCCTGCGAGCGCTTCAGGACGTCCGGGTTCTCGCGCAGAAGTACGGGATCAATCACCCCAGCAGTGTAGAGGAGGGCCGGGACGGGCCGCCGCCCGCGCGTACCCCCGGGGCCGGCTGAGCATCGGCCGCGAGGAGGCATCCGATCGCGCGGGCGGCTGCGAATGTGAGTCGTCCCCCGAGAACGTCCCCCCGCGTTCGACACCCCTGCTCCCCTGAAGGCTCTCCCATGCACGCCACCCCCCTCATCGACGCGACCCCCGGCGTCGTCCTCGAGCGCGACGGCTCCGTCGCCCGGATCACCCTCAACCGCCCCGACGCCCTCAACGCGATCGACCTCGGCACCGCGCGACTGCTGCTGAGCACCGTCGCCGACCTCGACGCCGACGCCGGCTGCTCCGTCATCGTGATCGCCGCGGCCGGCCGCGCGTTCTGCACGGGCGGCGACATCTCGGCGATCATGGGGTCCGAGCACCCGGACCACTACCTGCGCGACGTCGCGACCACGACCGCCCAGGTCATCCGCCTGCTCGAGGACAGCCGCGCCGTCGTCGTCTGCGCGATCGACGGCATGGTCGCCGGCGCCGGCATCGCCTTCGCTCTGGCCGCCGACATCGTGATAGCGACTCCCGCCGCCCTCTTCCTCAGCGCGTACGGCGACGTCGGGCTCGTCCCGGACGTCGGAGTCACCGCCGCGCTCCCCCGCGTCGTCGGCCGCCGCCGCGCGCTGGACTTCGTGCTGTCCGGCCGCCCGGTCCGCGCGGCCGAGGCGCTGGAGTGGCAGCTCGTGACCGAGGTCGTGCCGCGCGCCGACCTCGCCGGCCGCGTCGACGAGCGCCTGCGCGCCCTGGCGGCGAAGCCGGCGCACGTCGCGTCCGCCGCCCGCCGCCTCCTGCGCACCGACCCGCTCGACCGCGCCGAGCGCATCGTCGAGGAGACGGACACCCTGGTCGAGTTCCTGGCGGTCCCCGCCACGCGCACGCTCCTGGACGCCGAGCACGAGCGCCAGGCCCGCCGCGCCGCCCGGGCGACGGCCTCGCTCTGACCCGGCGCGAGCGTCCTCGACGACGCTCCGGCTCCGGGCCGGGCGGACGTCCGCCCGACGGCCCGCGGATCGGCCGGGCGTTCTCCTCCGATCTCGGCTACGGTGGTCCCCGCGAAGGGGAGTAGTTCCCACCGTCCGCCGAGCGGACGACGAGGCGCGTCGACATGCTGGTCCGGGACGATCCGGGCCCGGCGCTCCACCCCGGCTCCGGCCGGGGCGAACGAGACCTTCGGTCAGTCGACGCACGTCCTGACCGGTCCTCTCGCGCGGGTCGGCGGACCTGAGCCAGGAGATCGCATGGCGACCACCGCCCCCACCCCCAGTCCCGCACAGGTGCGCCGCTGGCGCCGCTACCTCGCCGACGAGCTCGCCGAGGCCTCCGTGTACCGCGACCTCGCCGGCCGCCGCTCCGGCGAGGAGCGGGAGATCCTGCTCGCGCTCGCCGTGGCCGAGGGACGCCACGAGGAGCACTGGCGCGAGCTGCTCGGCTCCGCGGCGGAGCCCGCGCCCCGACCGGACCTCCGCACGCGCTTCCTCGGCTTCCTCACCCGCCGTTTCGGCTCCGTGTTCGTCCTCGCCCTGATCCAGCGCGCCGAGGCCCGCTCCCCCTACGCCGACGACGACGATGCCACCGAGGCGATGGCCGCCGACGAGCGGATCCACGGCGAGGTCGTACGCGGGCTCGCCGAGCGCGGTCGCAACCGCCTCTCCGGGACGTTCCGCGCGGCGGTCTTCGGAGCGAACGACGGCCTGGTCTCGAACCTCGCCCTCGTGCTCGGAGTGGGGGCGAGCGGAGTCGGGACGGGCGTCGTCCTGTTCACGGGCATCGCGGGCCTGCTCGCCGGCGCCCTCTCGATGGGCGCGGGCGAGTTCGTCTCGGTGCGCTCGCAGCGCGAGCTGCTCTCGGCCTCCAGCCCGGACCTCGACGCGAACCGCATCGTCCCCGATCTGGACGTCGACGCGAACGAGCTCGCCCTGGTCTACCGCGCTCGCGGGATGACTCAGGAGCAGGCCGACGCGCGTGCCGCCTCCGTCTTCACGGGCCTGCGCGGCGGCGCCGTCACCTCCCCCATCACGCTGGGCGGTCCCGCAGGAGACCCCGACGTCGACGAGCACGAGTCGATCGGCACGGGCATGGGCGCGGCGCTGTCGAGCTTCTGCTTCTTCGCCTCGGGCGCGATCATCCCGGTGCTGCCCTACCTGCTCGGCCTGACGGGGCTCGCCGCGGTGGTCGTCGCCTGCGTGCTCGTGGGCATCGCCCTGCTCGCCACCGGCGCGGTCGTCGGGCTGCTCTCAGGCGCCCCGCCGCTGGCCCGGGCGCTGCGCCAGCTCGGGATCGGCTACGGCGCGGCACTGGTGACCTACCTCCTCGGCCTGCTCTTCGGCGCGTCCGGAGTCTGAGCCTCGGCCTCGAGGAGCTGCGCGGACTCGCGCGGCTCCTCGGCGCGGGGCCGCACGACGACGCCGCGCCACCGCAGCGCGGCCACTCCGACCGCCAGCAGCAGCGACGCCGGCAGGCAGCCCAGCAGGGGGATGCAGGAGTAGTAGAGGAGCTGCCGCTGGATCCACGCGGGCGAGGGCACGTCGGAGTCGCCGTAGTAGGGCGGAGGCGGCGAGGAGTAGCCGGTGTAGAGGAGCGCGAGGCCGATCAGGGTCCCCGCGAGGCCGGCGAGCAGGAGCACGAGGAGCCACGGGTTCCGCAGCAGGGGCGCCTCGCGCACGGGCTCGGCGGGAGGTGCGGGAGCGGGGTCGGCGGCCGGCTCCGGCAGGGGTGCGGGCGCGGTCTCGGCGCCGAGGCGGTGCGACCGCCGGCCCTCGGCGGCTCCGGCGATGTCGGGCAGGGCCATGATGCGGCGCGGTCCCGGCACGGACGAGGAGCCGGGGCGGACCACGCGCGACTCCGGGGGCGCGGGACGAGCGGCGGCTCCGGACGTGGCGGCGGAAGCGCCGGGGGCGGCACCCGTGCCGGGCCTGGCGAACGCCCGCTCGTCGCCTCTCAGACGCTCCACCGGTCCCGAGAACCCGCGCTGGAAGGCCGGGTCGTAGCGCGGGTCGACCCGTTCGTCGTCGTCAGTCATCGTCGCGACCCGTCATCGTCGTCCCCGGTCATCGTCGTCCCCGGTCATCGTCGACCTCCGGCTCGTGGGAGAGGATCCCGCGCAGCCAGTCGCGGGCCTCGAGGAACACCTCGTCGTCGTAGCGTCGCACGGAGGTGACCGGGCGGCGGTCAGCGCGCGGATACGAGCCGAGGAAGATCACCTTCGGGCTGAAGCGCCGCAGCCCCATCAGCGCGTCGGCGACCCGCTCGTCCTGGACGTGCCCGTCGAGGTCGATGACGAACCGGTACCGGCCGAGGGCGTCGCCGATCGGCCGCGACTGGATCATGCTCAGGTTCACCCCGCGGGTCGCGAACTGCTCGAGCATGTCGAGCAGGGCGCCCGGCTGGTCGGCCGGGAGCTCGGCGATCACGCTGGTCTTGTCGGCGCCGGTCGGCTCGGGCAGCGCGTGCGAGCGCGAGACGTGCACGAAGCGCGTGACGGCGTTCGGGTTGTCGCCGATCCGCTCCGCCAGCACCGCGACGTCGTGGTGGGCGACGATCCCGGGAGGGGCGATGGCCGCGTCCGCGGGAGATCCGCCCAGCAGGTCGACGGTGGCCTGGACGTTGCTGGAGGCGGGCAGGTGCTCGTGGCTGGGGATCTCGCGGTCGAGCCACACCCGGCACTGTCCGTAGGCCACGGGGTGCGCGGCGACGGTGCGCACCTCCTCGAGGCTCGTCCCCGGGCGGCCGACCAGGATGAACGACACCGGCACCAGGTACTCGCCGACGATGCGCAGCCCCGGGATCCGCGCCAGCGCGTCCTGCGCGGCCGTCACTCCGCCCTCGACCGAGTTCTCGATCGCGATCACCGCGCCGTCGCTGCGGCCGGTGACCAGATCGCTCAGCGCCTCCCCCACGTTCGCGACGCTGCGCCACAGCTGTCCGCGCGCCTCCGGGACCTGCGCGAGGGCCGCCTCCGTGAACGTGCCGCTGGGCCCGAGATAGCTGTAGGCACGGGTCTCGGGGGCGCTGTCGGGCATGGCGCAAGCCTAGCCAGCCGCGGTACCCCTGGAGGGGGCCGGACTGCCACTATGGACCGCATGACCGATCGCGCAGGGAAGCCGGCACAGGCCTCCGATCTCATCGACGTCGAGGCCCTCGTGAGGGCGTACTACGAGAAGAAGCCGGACGTCTCCGACCCGGCTCAGAAGGTGGTGTTCGGAACCTCGGGCCACCGCGGATCCTCGTTCGACACGGCCTTCAACGAGGACCACATCGCCGCCGTCACCCAGGCGATCGTCGAGTACCGGACCGAGCAGGGCATCACCGGCCCGCTGTTCATCGGCGCCGACACGCACGGGCTCTCCCGCCCGGCCCTCACCACCGCCCTCGAGGTCCTGGTGGGCAACCAGGTCCGCGTGCTCGTGGACGAGTTCGACGACTTCGTGCCGACCCCGGCGCTCAGCCACGCGATCCTCCGCTACAACAACGACCCCGCGCACACCGACCGGGCCGACGGCATCGTGGTCACCCCCTCGCACAACCCGCCCCGCGACGGCGGCTTCAAGTACAACCCGCCGCACGGCGGCCCCGCCGACTCCGACGCGACGACCTGGATCGCCGACCGGGCCAACGAGCTCATCGCCGACGGCAACCGCGGCGTGACCTCGGCCGAGCCCTCCGCGGTCGAGACCTACGACTACCGCACGCACTACGTCGCGGACCTGGCGAACATCATCGACCTCGACGCGATCCGGAAGGCCGGCGTGCGGATCGGGGCCGACCCCCTCGGCGGTGCCTCCGTGCACTACTGGCAGCTGATCGCCGAGATGCACGGCCTCGACCTGACCGTGGTGAACGGGGAGGTCGACCCGGCCTGGGGCTTCATGACCCTCGACTGGGACGGCAAGATCCGGATGGACCCGTCCTCCCCCAGCGCGATGGCCTCGGTGGTCGCGCGCGCCGGCGACTTCGACATCCTCACCGGCAACGACGCCGACGCGGACCGGCACGGCATCGTCACCCCCGACGGCGGGCTGATGAACCCCAACCACTACCTGGCCGTCGCGATCGACTACCTCTACCGCCACCGCACCGGCTGGCGCGAGGACGCGGCGATCGGCAAGACGCTGGTCTCCTCCTCGATCATCGACCGGGTCGCGGAGTCGCTGGGCCGGCGCCTCTGGGAGGTCCCGGTGGGCTTCAAGTGGTTCGTCCCCGGGCTGGTCGACGGCTCGGTCGGCTTCGGGGGCGAGGAGTCCGCGGGCGCCTCGTTCCTCCGCTTCGACGGCACCGTCTGGACCACCGACAAGGACGGCATCCTCCTCGCGCTGCTCGCCTCCGAGATCGTGGCGGTCACCGGGAAGAGCCCGTCGGCGCTCTACCGCGAGCTGACCGAGCGCTTCGGCGACCCGGTCTACGAGCGCGTGGACGCGGTGGCGACGAAGGCGCAGAAGGCGGCCCTCGGCAAGCTGGACGGCGACGCGATCGCGGCGACGACCCTCGCCGGGTCCGAGATCACCGCGAAGCTCTCGAAGGCGCCCGGCAACGGCGCGGCCGTCGGAGGCGTCAAGGTCGTCACGGAGGACGCCTGGTTCGCCGCGCGCCCCTCCGGCACCGAGGACGTCTACAAGATCTACGCCGAGAGCTTCCGCGGCCTCGACCACCTGCACGAGGTCCAGGCCGAGGCGCGCACGATCGTGGACGCGGCGCTGAACTCCTAAGCGCTGCGCTCAGTCGCCCGAGAGGCTCGTTCCCGACCAGGAGAACGAGCCGTCTCGGGAGACTGAGCGGCGGTGAGGCGGGGGCCGGCTACCAGCGCGGGTGGACGGTGGGGCGGAAGTGGGTGTCGTAGAGGGCGTTCACGGCCTCCATGAAGGCGGGGCCGAGGGGCGCGGCGGAGGCGGCGGCCGCGTTGGCGCGGGCCTGCTCGGGCGAGCGGGCGCCGGGGATCACCGAGGTGACGCCCTCCTGCTGGATGATCCAGGCGAGTGCGGCCGCCGCGGGGGCGAGGCCGTGGTCGTCGGCGAGGCGGGAGAACTCCTGCGCGGCCTCCACGCCGGTCGCGAAGTCGACGCCCGAGAAGGTCTCGCCGACGTCGAAGGCGGAGCCGTCGCGGTTGTAGCTGCGGTGGTCCTCCGGCGCGAACACGGTCTCGGTCGTGTAGCGGCCGCTGAGCAGGCCCGAGGCGAGCGGGACGCGCGCGAGGATGCCGACGCCGGCCTCGCGGGCGGCGGGCAGCACCTCGTCGAGCGGCTTGAGGCGGAACGCGTTCAGGATGATCTGGACGCTCGCGACGTTCGGGCGGGCGATGGCGGTCAGCGCCTCCTCCGTGCGCTCGACCGAGACGCCGTAGGCGGCGATCGCGCCCTCGGCGACGAGGGTGTCGAGGGCGTCGTAGACGGCGTCGTCGGAGTAGACGGAGGTGGGCGGGCAGTGCAGCTGCACCAGATCGAGGGTGTCGACGCCGAGGTTGGCGCGCGAGCGGTCGGTCCAGGCGCGGAAGTTGTCGAGCACGTAGTTGGCGGGGATCTGCTCCGCGCGACGGCCCATCTTGGTGGCGACGAAGACCTGCGCGTCGGGGTGCGCCGCGCGGTAGGCGCCGATCGTCCGCTCGCTGCGGCCGTCGCCGTAGACGTCGGCGGTGTCGAAGAGGGTCACCCCCGACTCCACCGCGGCGTCGAGCACGGCGAGGGCGTCGGTCTCGGCGACGTCCCCCCAGTCGGCACCGAGCTGCCAGGTTCCGAGGCCGACGACGGAGACGGGGGCGCCGGTGCGTCCGAGGATTCGAGTTTCCATGCCTCCACCGTAGGTGCGGCCGAGCCCGCGGCGGACCCCCTTGCGCGTGCTCTAACGTCGAGGGCATGCCCCTCCTCGTGCTCGGAAGCGCCAACCTCGACCACGTCCACCGGGTCGCCCGCATCCCCGCTCCCGGAGAGACGGTGCTCGCCCTCGATGCGAGCACCTTCCCGGGCGGCAAGGGCCTCAACCAGGCCGTCGCGGCCGCACGGACCGAGCCCGGCACCGTCTTCGTCACGAGCCTCGGACGCGACTCGGCGGGAGACCGGCTCGCCGCGGTCCTCGGCGAGGAGCCGCTGGAGCTGCGCGCCCGCCGCGGCGACGTCCGCACCGGCACCGCGCAGATCACCGTGGACGAGCGCGGGGAGAACGCGATCGTCGTCGACTCCGGAGCGAACGCCGCCCTGGTCGGGTTGACCGCCGAGGAGTCGGCCCTGGTGGCGGCGGCCGACGCCCTGCTCCTCCAGCTCGAGATCCCGACAGCGACGGTGACGGAAGCGGCCCGCGCCGCGCGCGCCGGCGGCACGGTGTCGATCCTGAACGCCGCTCCGATCGGACCGCTGCCGGAGGAGCTCCTGGCGGTGCTCGACGTGCTGATCGTCAACGAGCACGAGGCCCGCGAGCTCGCCGCCGATCGCGGCATCACCGCCGCCGACGACGACGCGCTCGCCGCTGCCCTCACCGCGCTGGTGCCGCTCGTGCTGGTCACCCTCGGCTCCGACGGCGTCGTCGTGGCGGTCCGCGACCGCGAGCCGGTGCGCACCCCGGCCTTCCGGGTGGAGGCCGTGGACACCACCGGCGCCGGCGACACCTTCTGCGGCGCCTTCTCGGCCCGGCTCGCCGCCACGGGAGCACGGCTCGACGATCCGGAGCAGCTGGTCGCCCTCACCCGCTGGGCGAGCGCGGCCGCGGCGATCTCGGTCACCCGCGCCGGAGCGGCGGTGTCCGCGCCGACGGCGGCCGAGACGGACGCGTTCCTCGCCGAGCGCGCCTGAGGGGGAAGCTCTTCGGGGAGGCTCGCCTGAGCGGGAAGCTCCTCAGGGAGGACGGAGCGGACACCGACCTCGGGCGCCCTGCAGCACCGTCGCTCCGGTCGGCACGGTGCACTCCGGAGAAGCACGAGAGCGCTCGGCCCGGCTCCGCTCCTCACGGCGGGGCGTCCCGCCCGGCGGACAGCCGCGCCCGCTCCCCGATCCGGCTAGTCGATCGCGGCGACCCGGACGGTCACCCGCGGCCGCAGCTCCGGATGCACCCGGACGCACCACTCGCGCACCGCGGCTCCGATCGCGCGCGCCACGTCCGGCGCGGACGCCTCCGCGGTCACGCAGAGGTCGACGGCCACGGACACCTCGTCCCCCGCGACGCGGACCAGAACCGGATCGGCGAACGTGCCGCCGCTCGCGGTGCCCAGCGGCTCGACCACGATCCCGGTCGCGCTCAGCGCCGTCGCCGCGTGCGCGAGCACGTCGCGCACCTCGGGCCTGGCCGGCATCAGGGTCGCGACGCCGTCCAGGGCGCGCAGCTCCGCAGCGAGCGCGGACACCGGATCGACCGGGGCCGCCGCCTCGAGGCCGCTCACGACTCCTCCGTCCCGGGGACGTAGACGTCCTCCACGCGGACGTCGATCCTCGACACCCGCAGCTCGGTCTGGGTCAGCAGCCGCGAGTGCACGCGCTCGCGCACCTGCTGGGCCGCCTCGGCGATCGGCACCCCCCAGAAGACCGAGATCGTCAGCTCCACCACGACCTCCGCGCCCGGCTCGGCGATGTCGCCGACCAGGCGGCAGCGGCCGACCAGCACGCCGGCGACGCTGTCGCCCGCCTCGCGCACGAGTCCGCGGACCGCTCCCTCGGTGATCGTGAGCGCCACGTCGGGCTGGACGCTCGCCAGCGGGATGTCGCGTCCGGCCCGCGACTCGCGGCGCACCTGGGTGAGGATCGAGCCGAACCAGCTCTCCTCCGGCGCGGGCAGGCGTGCGGCGTCGTCGTCGATGAGCGCGCCGGAGAGGGCGCGCACGCGCTCGAGGGCGCGCAGAGTGCGCCGGTGCTCCGGCGACTCCTCGATGGCGGGGTCGTACGGAGTGCGCCCGCGGTCGAGGTAGTCGCTCAGCTCGTCGATGCCGATGCCGTCGCCCTCCTGCTCCGTCGCGTCCGCCTCCCGCTCGAGCGCGGGCGGCAGCACGACGTCGTGCTCCCCCGCGCGCTCCGGCCCGTCGCCGGGACCCTGGTCCGCGTTCATCGCGTCTGCTCCCTCATCGCCAGTCCTCCATCGCCACGACCAGCGACTCGCGCGCGCGGGCGAGCTTGCCCCGCACGGCGGTCACCGTGAGACCGAGGTGATCGGCGATCTCGTTGTACGACTCCCCGCCGACCTCGCGCAGCACCCAGCACTGCCGCTGCGACTCCGGCAGCTCGGACAGGGCGTGCGCGAGAGCCCGCATGGCGTCGCTCTGCTCGGCGGCCTCGAACGGGCCGGGCTCTCGGGCCGGGGGATGCTCCACGGCGTCGACGTCGTCGGTCGGGCGGCGCTGGCGCAGCAGGTCGACGCTGGAGCGGCTGACGATCCGCATCATCCAGCTGCGCACGCTCGCCGGCTCCTTGAGCTGCGGGAGCTGCGCCCAGACCGTGATCAGCGCGTTCTGCACGGCGTCGGAGGCGTCGGCCTGCGAGCCGGTGAGGCGCCAGGCGTAGGCGCGGAGGATCGACTGGTGCCGCTTGACGAGCACCTCGAAGGCGCGCACGTCGCCCTCGGCGGAGCGCTCGGCGAGCAGCGCGTCGCTCGCCGCTTCCAGTCCGGGCACGGCGCCTCCTCCCTCCCCGCTCACGCGGCCTCGGGCCGCCTCTCAGGTGACGCTCAGGATAAAGTCCACCGAGCACCGTGACGAACGCCGTCCGGGCTCCGTCTCACTCATGAAAGCACAGCCCGACCGGATTTCCGCCGGGCCTTCGACCCCGGTCTGCTCAGCAACGGCAGCCGATGAGACGTCCAGGAGACCTCATGAGCGACACCACGCGCACCCCCTCCACCACCCGCGTCGACAAGACCTCCGTCGACACGGTCACGACCCTCGGCGGCTCGCGGACCTCCGGCACCGCCCAGGGCACCACGGTCATCGACGACAGCGTCGTGGCCAAGGTCGCCGGCATCGCGGCCCGCCAGGTGCCCGGCGTCTTCGCCCTCGGCAACAACGCCGCCCGTGCCTTCGGCGCGATCCGCCAGGCGGTCGGCGGCGCCGACCACGCCCAGGGCGTGAGCGTCGAGGTCGGCGAGACCCAGGTCGCGGCCGACGTGACCATCGTCGTCGAGTACCCCGTGCCGATGCAGAAGGTCGCCGACTCCGTCCGCGCCGCCGTCTCCGAGGCCATCACCGAGCTCGTCGGCATGGCCGTCTCCGAGATCAACGTCGCCGTCGTCGACGTGCACATCCCCGGCGACGACAAGGACGACGAGGCCACCGAGAGCCGCGTCCGATGAGCGACTTCCAGCGACCCGCGCCCACCGCCCCCGGCGGCCGCAGCACCGTGCTCGGTGTCGTGATCGGCGCGATCCTCGCCTTCGCGGCCCTGATGTTCGGCTTCTGGGGCTTCGTCCTGACCGCCCTCTTCATGGCCCTCGGCGTCGTGATCGCCCGCATCGCCGACGGCACCCTCGACGTGCGCAGCCTCGTGGACGTGTTCCGCGGCCGCACCACCTCCCGCTAGGAGCCCACCGTGACCGCTCTCGACACGCGTCCCGCATCGCCGGTGGCGGGCACCGTCACCATCACCGTCCGCTCCATCGAGCGCGCCGCCGTGGCGATCGTCCACGAGGAGCTGGGCGTGGAGGTCTCCGCGATCCGCGTCCGCCTCTCCGACGACCGGGGCGGCCTCGCCCTCGCGGTGACCGCGCCGGTCGTCGTCGAGCCGGGCACCGCCCCGGCCGGCGGCTCCCTGCTCGAGCGCCTGCACGGCGACCGCACCCGCATCGCCTCCCGCATGGAGGCGCTGACCGGGCGCACCGTCAGCCGGATCGACATCCGGGTCACGGGCACCCGCACCCGAAGCACGAGGAGAGTCGCATGAGCCCCGCACCGTCGGCGCCCGACACCCGCTACAGCCGCTACCTCCGTCGCGAGACCCACAAGTCCCGCTCCGCCGCGCAGATCGTCGTCCTGGTGCTCATCGCCCTGGTCGCGGCCTACGTCGGCACGGAGGCGGTGCTCGCGATCCTCGGCGCCGCGCCCCTGCTCGCCGCACCGTCCGCCCTGCTGGGCGCGATCGTCGGAGTCGCGTCGCTGGCGAACCCCGCCCTCATCGGCGTGGCCGTCGGCGCGGGCGTCCTCGCTCTGGTCCTTCTGGTGCTCGCACTGGCACCCGGAGCCCGGGCCCGCCACACCGTGGACGACGACCGCCTCGCCGTGGTCGTGGACGACGGCGTGATCGCCTCCTCCCTGGCCCGCGCAGCCCGCACGGCCGCCCACTCCCGCCGCGAGGACACCCGCGCCTCGCTCGGCCGGCGCACCGCACTGGTCGAGGTGACCCCCGCCTCCGGCATCGCGGTCGACCGCGACGCCGTGCAGAGCGCCGTCGACGAGGAGCTCGTCCGCATCGGCGCGAAGCCCGCCCCGCGCTCCACCGTCCGCGTCTCGACCTCCGGGAGGATCTGATGACCACGAGCAACCGCTTCGTCAACCGGCTCGTCCTGCTCGTCGTGGGCCTCGTGCTCGCGCTGGTCAGCGCCGGAGCCGTCCTGATCGCCGTCTCGCAGCCGGTCCGCGACTCCGTCCTCTCCTTCGCCGACGGCGAGGGCGCGGCCCTGGTGTCGCGCCTCTCCCCCGAGGAGGGCACCGCCTGGAGCGATGCCGCCGTCCTCTGGCCGCTCTACGCCGTCGTCGGGATCTGCCTCCTCGGCATCGTCCTCGCGCTGGTGATGGCCTTCGCCCACGGTCACGGCCGCACCGGCACCGTCCTCCGCGACGAGGCCGAGGGCGCGCCCGCCGGGGGGATCGAGATCGCGACCGGCTTCGCGGAGGACGTCCTCGAGACGGCCCTCGCGGGCCGGACGGAGCTCCTCGACGTCACGGTCGCGGCCTACCGCCACGGCTCCGAGACGGCGCTGAAGGTGCGCGTCCTCCCCCGCGGCGGCGTCTCGCCCCGCACCGTGGTCGACGCCGTGCACCAGGAGGTCGACGCTCTCGACACTCTCCTCGGCGCCCGCCTGCCGGTCCTGCTCGAGGTCGCCTCGAGCGCCCGGGCCGGCTTCTCCAAGGAGGACCGGGTCGCCTGACCCCGGTCCCGCAGCTTCCCCGGCACCCGCCGGCGGATGGTCACACCGAACAGAAGGAGCCCCTCATGGGTGCAGACGACAAGATCCGCAACGCAGCCGAGAACCTGGTCGGCAAGGCCAAGGAGGCCGTCGGCAAGCTGACGGACAACGAGCGCCTCGAGGCCGAGGGCCAGGCCGACCAGACCAAGGCCCACACCAAGAAGGTCGGCGAGGACGTCAAGGACGTCTTCAAGAAGTGATCTGACCGGAACCTCGACGGGGCCGTCACCGCATCAGCGGTGACGGCCCCGTCGTCGTGCGTGGAGCGGGTGCGTCGAGCGTCAGACGCCCCAGAACATGA
Organism: Rathayibacter sp. AY1A2; assembly: GCF_002930935.1. Lineage (NCBI taxonomy): Bacteria > Bacillati > Actinomycetota > Actinomycetes > Micrococcales > Microbacteriaceae > Rathayibacter > Rathayibacter sp. AY1A2. The sequence continues at coordinate 96,339 of NZ_PSTP01000012.1, forward strand.
TCCGGCCGGCGGAGGCCGCGTCGATGCTCTGGTCGTGGTTGTCGGCGGTGTGCGAGGAGTAGAGGATCCTGTCGCCGTCGACGCTGGTCACGACGCCCGTGTGGTCCCAGTCGCCCGAGCCGTCCCAGTCGAACTGGACGATGTCGCCCGGCTTCACCCGGCTCCGCTCGGAGTCGGGGATGGCGGTCGCGCGCTCGGGGTGCGCGGCGAGGTAGGCGTTGAACGCTGTCGACGACGCCCAGGCTGAGCTGTAGCCGCCGGAGGAGGAGTAGCTCCACTCGCCGTCCATCTCCCAGCCGCGGGCGATCAGCGACTGCGAGGTGAAATTGACGCAGTCGTTGCCCGAGATCACGCCGTACTGGGCCGAGTTGTAGTCGTTCCAGTAGGTGGAGAGGTAGTCGAGCTGCGAGGCCAGGCGGCTCGCGTCCAGCGCGGCCTGGGCCTTCGCGGCCTCGATCGCCGGGTCGGGCGTGTAGGCGAAGGTGATCGCCGAGGCGACGACCTTCGTGCTGGCGAGCACGCCGGTCGCGGCGGGGCTGGGAGTGGCGGTCGCGGTCGGGGCGGCGAGGTCGGTCGAGGCCTCGGCCGTCGTGCCCTCCGCGGCGCCCGACGTGTCGACGGCCGGCTGCACCGCGTCGGCCGGGGTCCCGTCGACGGTGACCGCCGCGGCGGAGTCGGTGACCGCGTCGAACGTGATGGCCTGACCGTCGGCGTCGAAGAAGGCGACCGGGACCTCGCCCGCTGCCTCTCCGTCGGCCGGAGGGGCGGTGACCGTGATCTGGTCGGGGTTGTCGACCGCGACGCTGCCCTCGGCCTCGCCGAAGCGGACGGTGGCGACCGAGTCCAGGTTCGATCCCTCGAGCGTCACGCTCGTGCCGCCGGCGACGGTGCCGGAGGTGGTGGAGACGGAGCTGAGGACGACCCGGGCGGAGGCAGTGGTCGCGGGGAGCACGGCGACGCTGGTCGAGGTCGGAGCAGCGGAGGGCGTCGCGGTGGCCGACTCGGCCGAGGAGCCGGTGCCGACGGTGAGGCTCAGGCTCGACGCGACGGCCACGACGACGAGCCCGCCGGAGACGGCGAGCGCCAGCGTGCGCGGGGACGGGCGGAAGAAGGAGGCCCCGCGGCGGGCGGGCGCGGTGCGGAGCCGGTGCCCCTCCGCTTCGCGGCGGTCGCGGCGGGACGAGAACGATCCCTCCGGGGCGGGGTGCACCGGGGCGGGAGCCGAGGGCTGCTCGGGAGCGGCGGCGGGTGCGGCGGGCCGGATGCGGCCCTCGCGCTCGCGGGCCTCGCGGCGGGTCAGCGGAGCGCCGGGCCTCGGCGCAGGGGTCGCGGGGTGGTCGGCGGGCAGGGTGGAGCGGGTGGAGCGAGGGGGCACAGAGAGGTCTCACGGGTCGGCGGCTCGGCGGGGGACCGGGCTCGGGAGCAGGGGAAGCGGCTATGTCACCAGGCGGGGGTGGGAGATCCGTCAGACGGGCCTCCGAAAGCGCTCCGAATAACAGTACGGTAACGAGCGGCGCGTGTCACGCCCGATCGTGTCCGTCTGTGATCGCTAGACCGCCTAGGAAGTGGTCCCCGGCGCGTAATCGGGCGCATCCGGAAGGCCGAAGGCGCGCTCGAGCGTCTCGATGCCGGAGTCGTGCAGGTACCCGGAGAGCTGGGTCCCGACGTACCGCAGGTGGTACGGCTCCGACTCGTACCCCGTGATCGGAGTGGTGTCGGGCTTGTAGCGCACGAGAAAGCCGAAGCGGTGGGCGTTGGCGCCGACCCACTGCCCCTCCGGAGTGTCGCCCCAGCAGATCTCGAGCGCGCACGCGCCCGACGCTCCCACCACGTCGACCGCCCAGCCGGTCTGGTGCTCACTGTGCCCCGGGCGCGCACTCGTCGCATCCGCTCCCGCCTGCCCGCGCGAGGACACCCAGCCCGCGTAGACGCTGACCTGGGTGTCGTAGGAGCGGTAGGCGCTCTGCACCGCCAGCGAGAGGCCGGCCTCGGAGCGGGCGGCGGCGAAGAGCGGGACGAGGGCGTCCGCGGTCGCCTGGCGCATCGGCTGCCGGTTGACGTAGGGCACGTCGGGGAAGGTCAGGTCGGCGGGGACGTAGTCGACCGGCGCGAGCGTCCGCAGCTTGTTGACGACGACCCAGGTGCTCGCCGGGTCGTCGACGGACTGCGCGGTGAGGTCGATCCCGGAGGCGGTGGGAGTGGGAGTGGGAGTGGCGGTCGGCACCGCCGTGGGCGTCGAGGTGGTCGCGGCCGCGGAGGGCGACGGAGCGGGCGGCGCCGTCGAGGGGGTCGGCGAGGGCGCCGGCGCTCCGTTCCCGATGGCGGCTCCGACCCCCAGCGCGGTCAGGCCCGCCGCGGCGGCCACACCCCCGATGACCAGGGCTCGGCGGCCGACGGGGCGCCCATCGGTCGGCTCGTTCTCGTTCGACGTCATCCTCCGAGCCTAGACAGACCCGTTCCTGCGCATCTGCTGAAGCACCGGCGATCGGTTCTGTCCACCCGTGCCCCTCCACGCGGGTCGCGCATATCCTCTAAGGATTCACATAAGCAGACCCCCTAGCTTGAGTGACAGCCACGACTCCGCGTGCGACCGCCCCCTCGGCTGCACGGCCCCCCACGGAGCCGTCGATGGAAGGACCCCATGCTCCGACCCCTCACCGCACCCTCCGTCCCTCTCGCCGCCCTCGCTCGGACGCTCGAGATCGGCGACGAGGGCGGCCTGACGGCCGAGATCAGCGGAGTGACGCTGATCGCCTCCGACGTCGAGCCCGGCGACCTCTTCGTCGCCCTGCCCGGGGTCAACCGCCACGGGGCCGAGTTCGTCGAGCAGGCCGTGGCCCGCGGCGCCTCCGCCGTGCTGACCGACGCCGCGGGCGCCGACGCCGCGCGCGCGACCGGTCTGCCCGTCCTCGTGGTCGACGACCCCCGCTCCCGCCTGGGCGCCGTCGCCGCCGCCGTCTACGGGACGGCCGAGCGCTCCCCCGTGCTGCTCGGCGTGACCGGCACCAACGGCAAGACGTCGACCGTCCACATGCTCGAGGGGATCCTCCGCCAGCTCGGCGTCGTGCCCGGCCTCAGCTCGACCGCGGAGCGCCACATCGGCGACACCTCGGTGACCAGCGGCCTGACCACCCCGGAGGCGACGGAGCTGCACGCGCTCGTCGCCCGCATGGAGGAGGAGGGCGTCGGCGCGGCCGCGATCGAGGTCAGCGCCCAGGCGCTCACCCGCCACCGCGTCGACGGCGTGGTCTTCGACGTCGCCGGCTTCACGAACCTCAGCCACGACCACCTCGACGACTACGGCGACATGGACACCTACTTCGGCGAGAAGGCCCAGCTGTTCCAGCCCGATCGCGCGCGCCGGGCCGTCGTCTCGCTCGACTCCCCCGCGGGCGCGCGCCTCGTCGAGGTCGCCGGCGTGCCGGTCACCACGATCACCTCCCTCCCGGGCGTCGACGCCGACTGGACCATGACGGTGCTCGAGCAGGAGTTCGGCCGCACCCGCTTCCGGATCGGCAACCGCGAGGGCCGTGCCATCACGACCTCCGTCCCGATCATCGGCACCCACATGGCCGCCAACGCCGGACTGGCGATCGTGATGCTGATCGAGTCCGGTCGGCCGATCGGCGAGATCCGCGCCGCGCTGCACCGCGACGGCGGAGTGGACGCCTCCCTCCCCGGCCGCACCGAGCGCGTCTCCGGCGACCGCGGCCCCACGGTGTACGTCGACTTCGGACACAGCGCCGACGCCTTCGCCCGCACCCTGGAGGCCGTCCGCGAGGTCACTCCCGGCCGCGTGGTCATGGTGTTCGGCGCCGACGGCGACCGGGACGCGCTCAAGCGCCCGGCCATGGCCGAAGCCGCCGTCCTGGGCAGCGACGTGCTGGTCGTGACCGACCACCACCCGCGCTTCGAGGACCCGGCCTCGATCCGGCGCACCCTCGTCGAGGCCGCCCGCGCCGCACGTCCGGACGCCGAGATCCACGAGGTCGACGACCCCAAGCGCGCCATCCGCGTCGCCGTGTCCCTGGCGCACGAGGGCGACGCCATCCTCTGGGCCGGCCCCGGGCACCAGAACTACCGCGACATCCTCGGCGTGCGCACGCCGTACTCGGCCCGAGCCGAGGCCCGCGCAGCGCTCCGCGAGGCCGGCTGGGCGGACGAGGCGGTCCCCGCTCCGGCCTGATGCACGGCCCCGGCACGGCGGCCCTGAGATCCCGTTCAGGCTCGCCGGACGCTCTGTCGCGCTCTCCGCACGCGGTGTAACTTTGCGCAGCACGCAACGTTTGCGGCGGATCGCCGTGCCTGGACGCGTCCGCCAGACAAGGGGACCACCGTGGCCGACTCCGCCTCCGCTCCATCCGCTCCGACCTCGACGCCGTCCGGCGCCGTGATGTCGCACCGGCAGATCCTGTTCGTCATCTTCGGCCTGATGGCGGGGATGTTCCTCTCCTCGCTCGACCAGACCATCGTCGGCACCTCGATGCGCACCATCGCGGACGACCTCGACGGCCTCTCGCAGCAGGCGTGGGTGACCACCGCCTACCTGATCGTCTCGACGATCGCGACGCCGATCTACGGCAAGCTCTCCGACATCTTCGGACGCCGCCCGCTCTACCTGATCGCGATCGTGCTGTTCCTGATCGGCTCGACGCTCGCCGGCTTCTCGACCTCGATGCTCGGCCTCGCGGGCTTCCGCGCCGTGCAGGGCCTCGGCGCCGGCGGGCTCATGTCGCTCGCGCTCACGGTGATGGGCGACATCCTGCCCCCGCGCGAGCGCGCCAAGTACCAGGGCTACTTCCTGGCCGTCTTCGGGATCTCCAGCGTCGTCGGACCGCTCATCGGCGGCCTGCTCGCCGGCACCCCCGAGATCCTCTTCATCACCGGCTGGCGCTGGGTCTTCCTGATCAACCTCCCGATCGGCGCCGTCGCGCTCTTCATCGTCGTGCGGTTCCTCCACCTGCCCAAGCCCGCCGGCAAGCGCTCGGTGCGGATCGACTGGTGGGGCGCCTCCCTCGTCGTCATCGCCGCGGGACCGCTGCTGCTGATCGCCGAGCAGGGCCGCGAGTGGGGCTGGGGCTCGCCGATCGCGTGGGTCTGCTACATCGTCGGCGCGCTGGGCGTCATCGGCTTCATCGCGGCCGAGCGGATGATGGGCGACGACGCGCTCATCCCCCTCAAGCTCTTCCGCTCGCCGACCTTCTCGATGGCGACCGTGCTGGGCGTCCTCGTCGGCTTCGGCATGTTCGGCGGCATGATGGCGATCCCGCTGTACCTGCAGCTGGTGAACGGCGCCACGCCGACCGAGTCCGGCTTCCTGATGCTGCCGATGATCCTCGGCCTGATGATCGCCTCGATCGTCTCGGGTCAGATCATCTCGCGCACGGGCCGCTACCGCGCCTTCCCGATCGTCGGCACGTTCCTGATGTCGGCCGCGTTCTTCTACTTCACCTTCGTGACGATCGACAAGCCGGTGATCTTCATGATGGGCGGGATGCTGATGCTGGGCCTCGGGCTCGGGCAGATGATGCAGACCCTCACCCTGGCCTCGCAGAACTCGGTCGACGTGGCGAACATGGGAGTCGCGACCAGCGCCTCCACGTTCTTCCGCCAGATCGGCGGCACCCTGGGCACCGCCGTGATCTTCTCGGTGCTGTTCAGCCGGATCCCCGACACCATCGCCGCGGCCTTCAAGAACCCGGCGCTCGCGGCGGATCTGCAGCGGGCCGTCACCGATCCGGCCGTCGCCGCGGACCCGGCCAACGCCGGGATCCTGAAGCTGCTGCAGTCGCAGGACACCGCCGCGATCGGCTCCGCGCTCGACGGGGACACGTCGTTCCTGAACACCGCGGACCGCGCCCTGTCGGCCCCGTTCCTGACCGGGTTCAACGACGCGACCGTGACCGTGTTCCAGGTCGCGCTGGGCGTGGTCCTGCTGGCCTTCGTCCTCTCGTGGTTCCTCAGGACCCCGCCGCTGCGGGCGAAGTCGGCCATGCAGGAGGCGCACGACCTCGCGGCCGAGGACAGCGCGGAGGAGCTGCGCGACACGGACCCGCAGCTGGCCGCGCGCGCCGGGGCCGACCTGGCCGCGGGCAGCATCGAGCCGGACGTCCGGACGGACTCGATCCGCACCGCTCCTCCCCGCGACGGGCACGGCGCCCACCGGGCCTGATCGGGAAGCGCCGACCGGCCCGCGTCCTGCGCTCCGCTCCTCTCCTCCGAGGCGCCGCCTCCGCCGCCCGGACACCGCCCTCACCGCGGTGTCCGGCCGGGGAGGCGGCGCCTCGCGGTCGTCCGGGGTGCGGTGTCCCGCGTTCCGGGGCGAGAGAGCGCTCCACCGGGGCTCTAGGATGGTCGGACCGCTGCCGAAGGAGTCCGCAATGAGCGCCGCCTCCCCGGCCGGACACCGCGGTGAGG